>NZ_JBVJWO010000017.1:66709-182780 GCF_055602345.1 Streptomyces sp. NPDC037401 | reverse complement strand
TAGTGGTCTTCGCAGCCGGGGCCCCTCGGCCCGCCGCCGGTCCGAAGGGGATCTGCCCAGCTCAGGGCCCTAAGAGGGGGATAAATGGGGCACCCGCGAGGACTACTATGCCAGCTCGTATGTGACCTGGGCCCTATGGGGCGAGTCACCTCCAGGGCCCCCGAATCTCACCGAATGTCATCGGTTGTACCCGTATGAGAGGCCGGCCGGAGGCCGGAACGACCTCGCAAACAAAGGGCACAGCCAGGTCCGGGGCCAGATGCCGAAGGGACCAGGCCGAGGCGGGCAGCCGAGGCAGGACCCGGTCGTGCCGGATCATCGCCAGTCGAAGACAGGACCTGCACATACTCGCAGCCGGAGACCGAGCGGCTGCTGACCGAGCGCGCGCGTCGAGCTCGGGAGGTGACCGAGGGGCCGGCGACGCCGGCCGCGGTCACGGCCGAGATCCGCAAGACCCACATACGGTTCGGTGCCGTTCCCAGGGGCGACGGGGTGTACCGGATCATCGTGCCCGCCGAAGGGCCGGCCGAGGGCCGCGCGACCATGCCGACGTTCGAGGAGTTCAAGCAGCGCCTGCGGGAGCTCGCCGGCACCGACTTCGGAGTGCACCCGCCCCGCCGGGTCTCCCGGGTCGGGGACGCCAGCCGGCAGACCGAGCGCTACCGGGTCGGCAGGGTGCTGCCGGCCGGCGACGCGGCGCACATCCACCCGCCGACCGCCGGGCAGGGCCTCGGCCTCGGCCTCCAGGACGCGTTCAACCTCGGCTGGAAGCCGGCCGCCGAGGTGGCCGGTGACGAACAGCAGGACCTGCTCGGCCACCTGCGCAGGTGGTTCGGCTCCGCCACCGACTGAGCCCAGCGGCACGGCCCGTGCACGATCCTGCCGCCGCAGGCTCCGCCGGAGCCTGCGGCAGGAGCTGTCGGGTGGTGTCTGCCGATCTCGTGGAGGGTTCACACCGGACCTTCGCCGGTCAGCCGATGAAGGACTCGGGGCCGAAGCGGCCCCACGCGACGAAACCGGCCAGGACGACATAGACCAGGTCCACCACCATGACCGTGGTCTCGTGACGCCGGATGCGCGTGACCGTCGCACCGATCATCAGCAGCACCAGACCGAGCGCAGCCACCGGCACCAGCACCGGCGCGATGTCGAGCACGGCGGGCAGGACCAGCCCTATGGCAGCCAGCACCTCCAGGGCTCCGATGGCCTTGACTGCGCCGCCGCTGAAGTCCTCGACCCATCTCGCGCTCGCCCCACTGGCGGCTATCTTCTCCTTCGGAGTGATCACCTTGAAGCCGCCACCGAGCAGGTAGGCGGCGGCGAGCAGTCCGGTAACGATCCACAGAGCGAGGTTCATTTTCTCAGTCCTTGCATGGTCGTGAGGACTTCGGCTGCGGACGCCGAGGGGACGACCGGAGCCATGTGAGAGACCGGGCCGGCGAAGACGTTCAACCGCGCGTTCACGATGCGTTCCTTTGCCATGGTGGTCTGTTGACCTCTAGGACAGAACGCCCCTGCGAGCTGTGACAGATGCTGCTGTGACGTGGCTCTCTCCGCTGAGGGGCCGACGCGCCGATGAGTGGGGGACGGCGAGGGAAGACGTGCTCCCTCAGCCGCTCACCGGGCGCAGCCGGCCCGGCCCCTCTGCGGACCAGGATCAGTCCCACTGCTCATCGGCGAGTGAGGTGACCGGCTGGGGCTTGCCTATGACGGCCAGTGCGATGAAGAAGTTGATCTGGCCGATCGCGATCGTGAGCGTCGCGAGCGCCTTCTCGTCGTAGTGCTTCGCCACCTCCGCGTACAGCTCGTCGGAGACCCGCTCCCTGCCGTGCGGGGCGGGCTGGAGGGTGGCCTCCACCAAGGCGAGGGCGGCCCGTTCGGCTTCCGTGAAGTACGGGGCGTCCTGCCAGGAGGACACAGCGGTGATGCGCTCCTCGGATACCCCGGCCTTGCGCAGGAAACCCGTGTTCAGGATCGTCAGGTAGGTGTTGCCCACGATCTGCCCTGCCCGCAGGTGCACCAGGCTCATCGTGGTACGGGGGACCGAGCGGTTACCGGTGGCGCGGAACAGGGCGGCGCTGATGTCGCTCAGCTCGGGCACGAACTCGCCCGGGTTGGGCATCCGCGAGATGGAGGCGGGGTTCGTCATGGCTGCTGCTCTCCTTGGTGTCGGCCGCCTGGTCGGCGTCTTCACAGCACTGACGGACCGGCACGCGCAGACGTGACAGGAATCCGGAAGTTCTTTCGCTCGACGATCCGGGGCGCTCGGCTCTCTACTCTCCGACGGCTCCGTCGATCGCTTCGCGCAGCAGGTCGGCGTGGCCGTTGTGACGCGCGTACTCCTCGATCATGTGGGTGATGACGTAGCGGAGCGTGATGGTCTCGCCGCGGAAGTCGACGGTGTCGTCGAGGGAGTCGAAAGAGGTGACGACGGCGCGGGCGCGGGCACACTCCTCGCGCCAGACCTCGAACGCCTCGCCGACGTCGGCGTCCTCGACCCGGAACTCGGCGAACGTGCCGTCGACCTCGCCGGGCCAAGGCGGCTTGACGTCCTCGGCGTTCAGGACAGTGCGGAACCAGCCCCGCTCGACCGAGGCCGCATGCCGCACCAGGCCGAGGAGCGTGAGTCCCGAGGTCGGGATCGCCTTCCGCTTCAGCTGCTCGCCGGTCAGACCTGCGCACTTCACGGCCAGGGTCGCCCGTTGGTAGTCCAGGAACGAAGTGAGTGACGCACGGTCGTCAGCCACCTTCGAGGGGGATATGCGCTCGTCATCGTTCACCGGGCGATCATGGCAAGGATCCGTCCGTCAGGCCACCCCGGGTCCGACGAACGGACACGACGTCCACCTGCCCCACCGAAGCCGGGGCCGGAGACTGCGCCGCCAGCCGGAGACTCATCCCGTACGTCCCCGTACGGCTGGGAGACCGGTGCGGCGGGGCAGCAGCAGAGGGGTTGCCAGCAGGAGCACGCCGGCCAGGCCAATGGCCGTACGCGGACCCAGGAGGACGCCCAGCACGCCCCAGAGTGCCGTCAGCAGCGCGATCGAGGCCTTGGTCGTCACCGCCCGGGCGGACAGCGTTCGGGCGGCCCGGTCGGTCGGGGTGCGCTCGAGGCGGTAGGTGGCGTAGACGGGGTTGAAGACCCCGCAACAGAAGACGAGTCCGAGCTCGACACCCATCACCAGCAGCAAGCCTGCGGTGCCCGGCCCGAGGAAGACCAGGCCGACGGGCCAGAGCGCGCGCAGCGCTCCGGCCACGACCAGGACCTGGTGTTGCCCGAAGCGGATGACGAGCGGTCGGGCCAGCCGAGATCCGAGCAGCCCGCCGATCGAGGGCACGGCGAAGGCGAGGCCGTATTGCCACGGCGCGAACCCGAGGGGGCCGAGCATCAGGATGGCCAGGAGCGGCTGGGTGGCCATGACCAGGCCGTTGAACAAGGCGGTGTTGAAGAACAGCGGACGCAGCGTCACGTCGGCGAGGATGTACCGCCAACCGTCGAAAAGGTCCCCGGCTCGCATGCGCGCGGCCTCCCGGCGCTCGGGCGGCGGCTCGTGTCCGCCCATCGCGCGGATGCCCAGGGCCGAGAGCAGAAAGCTGACCGCGTCGGCGGCCACCGTCGCCACCGGACCGAGGATCCCGATCGCCACCCCGCCCAGCGGCGGTCCGATGATGGTGGTCGTCCAGGTCGTGGACTCGAACCGGGTGTTGGCGACGAGCAGGTCGTCGGCCGGCAGCAGTGCCTTCAGGTACGCGCCGGAGGCGGCGCGGAAGGTGATGTCGGCCGCCGCGACGACGACCGAGACCAGCAGGAGCTGGAGAAGGGTGAGCACGCCGAGTGCGAACGCGGCGGGGATCGTCAGCAGCGCCGCGCACCGCACCAGGTCCATCGTGATCAGCATCGTGCGCTTGCGGCGGAACTCCACCCACGGACCGAGCGGCACCGCGACGGCCGCGCCCACCGCGGCCCCCAGGGAGGAGAGCGCCGCGACCTCGGCCGGTCCGGCGTGCAGCACCTGGATGGCGATCAGCGGGAACGCGCCGAAGGCGAGCCACGTGCCGAGGGCGCTGGTTCCGTACGCTCCCCAGAGCCACCCGAACCGCCGCCCCAGCCGATGACCGTGCAGGCGTCCGTGTACGCGGCCCGGCCGGTGCCCGCTCCTCATGCCCGACTCCCCTCGCCGCTCACGGCACAACCGTTCCGCGATCAGCAGCATCAAAGCGAGGGCTTCACCAGGGGTC
Organism: Streptomyces sp. NPDC037401; assembly: GCF_055602345.1. Taxonomy (NCBI): domain Bacteria; kingdom Bacillati; phylum Actinomycetota; class Actinomycetes; order Kitasatosporales; family Streptomycetaceae; genus Streptomyces; species Streptomyces sp. NPDC037401. The sequence goes on along the minus strand of NZ_JBVJWO010000017.1, from coordinate 178,541 downwards.
AAACAACCACAGGACGGTCTGACCACAACCAATGGTTGTACCCCCTAGGGTGGTCGACATGGACCTCGACACCGTCCGGACCTTCGTCGCCGCCACCGACGCGGGGCAGTTCCAGCAGGCCGCCGCCGAGCTGGCGGTCACCCAGCAGGCCGTCTCGAAGCGCATCGCCGCGCTGGAGCGCAACCTCGGCGTGCGACTGTTCACCCGCACCGCGCGCGGCGCCGAGCTCACCATCGACGGGCAGGCGTTCCTGCCCCACGCGCGCGAGCTGCTGCGCGTCGCCGAGCGCGCGGTCGCGTCCGTTCGCCCCGGCCGCCGACCGCTGCGCGTCGACGTGATCGCCTCGCGGGTCGCCCCGTCGGGCCTGATGCGCGGTTTCCACCGCGCACACCCCGAGATCGACCTCGACGTGGTGATGCTGTTCGACATCGAGACGGCCGTCGCCGCCCTCCGGTCCGGTGCGGTCGACGCATCCTTCCGCGCCGTCGCCGTGCCCGGCCGGCCCCTTCCCGAGGACATCGAGACCGTCCGGGTGCTCGACGAGCCGCTCCAACTCCTCACCGGCCCCGCCCACGCGCTGGCGGGCGCCCGGTCGGTGCAGCTCGCTCGGCTCGCCGGGCACCGGATCTGGATGCCCGGCGTCGTCGCCGGTACCGAGTGGGCCGCGTACTACGACGACCTCGTCACCGAATTCGGCCTCACCATCGAGGCGACCGGCCCCGACTTCGGCTCCGACGCGCTCCTCGACACCATCGCCGACACCCCGGCCCTGGCCACCTTCATGGGCGAGCAGACCCGGCTCGTCTGGCCCGCCGGCCACGGCCTGCGCCGCATCCACGTGACCGACCCGACGCCCGTCTACCCGCACTCGCTCCTCTGGCACCGCGACAACCCCCACCCAGCGCTGGCCACCCTCCGCGCCCACCTCGCCGCCACGGTGGCCGGCCGGGACGCCGCCGGGACCTGGACGCCGGACTGGGTGATCCCGCGCTGAACGCCGCTTGCCGTCCTTCAGTCGCCGTTCCGGCCGGGGGTCTTCACGGGGGCCGCGCCGGGACGGGTCCACTGCGGAACGGGACGGCTGGTCGGTCCCCAGGTGGCGACGCCGTCGGCGTCCGAGCGCCAGTACCAGCACGCCTGCCCGCCCTCGGACGGATACCCCTCGCGGACATTGCCGAGCACGGGCCGGCCGGCGGGGTTGTCCTCCCACGCTTCGCCGCGGCCGTAGGGCGTCATGTCGAGCAGGCCGAACGACCCGTTGGCCGACTCGTTGCCACGGCCCGTCGTGGAGTACGTGAGGAACACGCGGTCCCCGTCGCGCAGGAAACAGGTGAGGTGCCCCATTGCGCCGCCGACCGGTGCCTCCACGCCCCGCACCGAATACCAGGGCTGGGTGTAGCCCATGAACTCGACGTAGGGAGCCACCTCGTCCCACGGTCCCGAGGTCAGGACGGCGAACGAGACGCCGCGGGTGTTGAGGTAGACGGCGTCCTTCACGTGCCAGGCGACGGTGGTACAGCCCTCGCACTGCCCCTGGTGCGGCGCGCCGTCGCGCCACATGTGCTTGTAGACCACGAGCTCCTCGCGGCCCTGGAACAGGTCGAGGAACGGGACCGGCCCGTCGGCGCCGGTGACCTCGACCGCGCCGTCGAACTCGACCATCGGCAGCCTCCGCCGGGCCGCGGCGATCGCGTCGCCCTCACGGGTGTGCGCCTTCTCCCGGACCAGCAACTCCTCGCGCGCCGCCTGCCAGGCGGCCAGGTCGACGACCGGCGGCCTGCCGGGGAGACTGCTGCTCGCGTTGCCGGGCGTGGTCGTCATGGTGTCCTCCGTGGTGTCTCGTACGTACCGGGTAGGCAGCGTCGTACGCCGTCCCACGAAGCTCACCAGAACTCTCGTTCTTCAGTCCCTCGGATCCGTGCCGTCAGCCCCACTTTTCGGAGTCGCCCGCATCGAGCGGCCGGGCGGCCGGGTCCCGTACGAGATCGACGGGCTGTCGTTTCCCGCCGGCTCGGCGGGGAGTCCTGTGCCGCGGTCGTCGCCGTCGCCTTCACCGGGCAACGCCCGGGTCAGGGCATCTCGTCGGGATCGCAGCTCGCCCGGCGCCCGATCGTGCGCAGGGCCCGCATCAATGCTTCGGAGTCCCGTTCGCGCACGACGTGGACGGCTCCTTCGACGGCGAGGCCCGACAGTACCCGGGGCGCGCGGGCGGCGGCCGTCCGCAGCACCACCCCGCTCGGCGGGTCCAGGGCCCGTACCCCGCGGTACACGCGGAGGATCTCCGGGGCCGCGTCGAGGCTGTCGATCCCGGCGGGCAGGGCCAGGACGGTGATGTCGGGCCGCAGGACGCGGGCGTGCGCGAGCGCTACCACGGGGTCGTGGGCATGCGAGACGACCTGGAAGTGCGGGTTGCGCTGGATACCCGAGAAGCGCCTGTTACAGGTGCCTGAACCCGTTCGGCGCAGGGAACGCAAGATGGTGTGAACGGTCCGTCCTCGTGGCCGAGACCTTCCTGTTCGGACACCGCACCTGCTGTCCCCGTCCGAGCGCCCCGTTCGCGTCAACTGGAGCTTGACGCTTGCCCCCCACAAGGGAGAGTTACGGACATGTCCGCATTTGGAAACACGTACCCCAGGTTGTGGCGGTTAGCAGAGATGCGGGACAGAGTGTGACTCACCGGCAGGACGCCGGGAACCGTACGGACTCCGCGCGGCCGGCAAGAGGCCGGGCGGGGCTGACTGTTCAAGGAGCCATCTGCATGTCTGCTTCCCTCGCCACCCGCCGCTTCCTCTCCGCGGCTCTGGCCGCCGGCGCCCTGGTCGGCGCGGCCGCCATCCCGGCAGCTGCCCACGACGACGACCGGCGCGGCCACCGTGACCGCTCCTCGATCGTCATCGGCGACGTCCAGACCGAGAGCCACGGCCGCGGCAACCGTGCCCTGAACCGCGAATGGGTCGAGGTGAAGAACACCGGCCGCCGCCCGGTGAACCTGCGCGGCTTCACCCTCACCGACCGCGACGGCAACCGCTACCGCTTCCGCCACCTCCGCCTGGACGGCCACTCCAGCGTCAGGGTCCACACCGGCAACGGACGCGACACCGAGTACGACGTCTACCAGGACAGCCGCCACCAGATCTGGAACGAGCGCGACACCGCCACCCTCCGCGACGACCGCGGCCGCGTCATCGACACCGAGTCCTGGGGCCGCCGCGGACACCACGACGGCCACCGCCGCTAACCCAGGACGGCAGCCCCGCCATCGGGGTCGCTGAACTGCCGGTCACCGGCAACGGCGTGCCGCCGCAACCAGCCGCGGCACGCCGGCGCGTCAGTGCCCGTCCCGTGGTTGTGCGGGGGCCTGCAGCGGCGGCAGGTTACGGACCTGCCGGTCGTAGTCGTCCAGCAGCCGGCGCAGCTGCTCGAGGGATTCCGCCGGCATCTCCGGAGGCGCGGACTTCGTGACGTAGCGGGCCGCTGCGACCAGGGCCGCCAGTTCGTACACGTGGAACGTGCCCCGGAGCACCGTCGGGCGCACGCGCTCCAGCTCCATCTCAGCCCTGGGACCGTACGTACTCGACGACCTGGGCCAGTTCGGAGGCGAACTGGTCGTAGTCCTCCTGCATGCCGTTGATGTACGCGCTCCAGCCCAGGCTGGCCTTCGCGTAGTGGACGGCCTCCTGGATCTCCTCGTCGGTCGCACCGAAGAGCTTGGCGGCCTCCGCGTGGAACAGACTGCAATAGCGGCACTTGGTCTCGGCGTGCAGACCGGCGCCGATCAGTTCCTTGTACTTGTTCGGTATCAGCGTCTCGCCGAGCTCGATCCTCTTGAAGATCTCCCACTCGGGACCGAGCAGCTCCGTCGGGATGCTCTGGAAGAAGTGCGGGACCAGCCCCAGGGTCTGCTTGATGTCGGCCTCGATCTCGCCGCGGTTCACGGTGACAGCCATGACGGCTCCCTCCTCACGGAGGCGCCGCACGCAAGACCCGGGCCCCGCTCGTGCTGGTCACGGGGTGGGAAGGGCACCGAGTCTCATCACGGCACGCGCGGGCCCTCAGTTCCACTCAAGCACGGCACCGCCAAACCGCCACCCGGGCCCGTCGTCCGTCCCGCGTTCCAGGGCGGCCACCCGAAGTGCGAGACGTGGCGTAATCGCCCCGGCACTTTGCGCAATGACCCTGCCCTCCCCCCGGCCGGAGGGATCTCCAGCAGCTTGCGGGCCCGCGCGGCGTACGAGGTGTCCGGGCAGGCCGTGATGGCGGCGAGCACGTCCCCCGGCCGGCGGCTCGGTGTGCCGGGCCTCCTCGATCGCCGCGAAGCTCTTGCGTTCCGCCTTGCCCGACACCGTGCTCGCGCCGTACGTCAGCCCGAACTCGACCAGCAGGTCCGGCGGCCAGTTCGGCTGGTCCATGGCGTTCCCGGGGTGGAAGTACGGCAGCAGGTCCAGTGCGTGCAGCGCGCGGAGCGGGGCGAGTGCCTCGGGCGGGGCTGTGGTGTTCCGGCCGATCGCGGCGAGCACGGCCAGGCTGGGATCGCCGGCCAGTTCGGTGAGCTGCCGGACGGGAGTGAACTCGTCGGCCGCTGCGGCCGCCCGAACGCACGGTTCGGCGTCGGCCGCACCGACCCGCCGGACCAGCGTCAGCCGGACTTCGACGGAGGGCGTCCGTGACCAGTAACGCGGCTACCTTGCGCGGCAGTTCCTCGCGCCCGGCAAGCGCCCGGCGCACCGCCACCGACCGGTCCCGGGCCAGCGCCCTGACCGCCGCCTTGGGGGTATTGCCGACGAGGTCACCGCCACCGGCCTCAACAGCAGCCACAGCTGACGCACCGTCCCGGGGGACGAGCGCCGGGTGGTGGCTATGCTGCGGCCCATGGACATAGTGATCCCGCTCTTCGACAACTTCGAGCCGCTCGACGCGATCGGGCCGTACGAGATCCTCGCGTACGTGCCCGGTGCCAAGGTGCGGTTCGTGGCTGCCGAACCCGGCCTGGTACAGGACGTGTTGGGCTCCCTGCCGGTGCACGTCCCGACCCGGTACTCCGAGGTGGAACACTGCGACGTCCTGCTGATCCCGGGCGGGGGCAGCTTCCAGTCCATGGTGGGCGACCCCGCGTTCCTCGACTGGGTATGCAGGATCCACGCGGGCACCCGCTTCACCACCTCGGTCTGCACCGGATCCCTGGTGCTCGGCGCGGCAGGCCTGCTGGACGGTCTGACCGCCACCACCCACTGGGACGCGGCCGCCGATCTGGAGTCGTACGGCGCCACTTACACCCCCGAGCGGGTGGTCCGGCACGACCGCGTGATCACCTCGGCCGGGGTCTCCTCCGGCATCGACATGGCCGTCAGCCTGGCCGCCCTGCTCACGGACGAGGTGACGGCCCAGGCGATCCAGCTCTACACCGAGTACGACCCGCAACCCCCCTTCGACACCGGCTCGGTGGCCAAGGCCCCGGCCGAGGTGCTCGAACGGGCCCGCACCCTGGGCTAGTCGGCAACACCCGCCGCCCCCGGTCAGGCGGCGCGGCAGAGGGCCGTCTGGTCGGCGGGTGCCGTGGTGCGGGCCACGGTCGCGGGCGCGGGGTGCACGGTGGGGGTGGTGGCCGGGGCCTGCGAGCGGTTGCGGGCGAAGACGACGAGGCGCAGTACTGCGAATCGTGCGACGCCGGCGAGTGCGGAGGCGGACAGGTAGACGGCCTGCTCGAGCACCGGGCCGGGTGCCGCCACGAGCTGGTGCAGGACGAGCATCGCCACGCAGGTCACGGCGTAGGCGACGGCCGCGGATCCGGCCGACTGTGCGTGCTGGCGCCAGGTGGCGCGCCCGCCGGTGCCGAAGGTGATGCGGGCGTGGAGCTCGGTGGCGAGGAGCGTGGAGGCCGCCGTGATCAGAGCGTTGGCCAGGGCCCAGGGCATCCAGGAGGCGAGGGCGACCACGGCGAAGCTGGACGCGAGCCCCACCCCGCCGCCGCAGAGCACGAAGCGGGCGAAGGAGGCGAAGGCGCCGGGTGCCACCTGCTGCTCGCTCTGCGCTGTCTCCATGATCCACCCCTTTGACCACTCACTCCGCGGAACGCGAACCCCTCGGCCTACAGGCCCCCGGTCCGTCGTTTCTCATGATGGAAACGCTACGTTGCATTCATGGATCGAGCAACATACTCGTTGCGCGATTTCGCAATATCCGCAGGTAGATGCCTTAATTTCATTGCAACCGACTTGGAGCTAACGCAACAAACAAGACTCTGACCGTTGCAATAGATTGAGGGTGAACGCTATGCCCCAGCGGCGCGCGACGGTCTGCACGGGCTGTCGCTCAGCTCCGTGTCGAGAGCGACGGCCCCCATGCCTGTCGGCTCCGAGGCCGGCAGTCCGGGCCGTGGGCACGCAGGGTGCTCGGGAACCCGCCGAGGATCCCCGCCGTACCGCTGCCGGGACTACGGGACTACGGCATGACCGGCGGTGATGGTCGGGCGGCACCCGCAGCATGCCGTACTCTTGCCGTACCGACGCGGGGTGGAGCAGCTCGGTAGCTCGCTGGGCTCATAACCCAGAGGTCGCAGGTTCAAATCCTGTCCCCGCTACCAACGCACCGGCCCCCTCGACATCCGTGTCGAGGGGGCCGGTCGCATGTCCGGAGTCAGTGGATTCCGCCGGTGTATACCTGCCGGCCGGTGGCGATCCCGGTGCGGGCGGTGAAGGTGCCCTTGCCGGTTCCGCTCCAGCGCCAGACGGCTCCGGCGGTGTCACGGGCGATCAGGTCGGCGTGGCCGTCGCCGGTGAAGTCGCCGATGCCGACCAGGGTGTTGTAGGAGGCGCTGAAGTCGGCGGCTACGAGGGTGCGGCCGGAGAACTTGCCCGTTCCGGTTCCGTACATCCGCCACAGTTCGTTCGCGTTGTCGTGCAGCAGCAGGTCGCCGTGCCCGTCACCGTTGAGGTCGCCGGCCCCGACGATCTCCTTGTAGCCCTTGAACGCCGTGCTGAGGCCGACGCGCGCGCCGAGGATCCCGGCCGAGGTGGTCGGGTAGAGGTACAGCCCGCCGGTCCTGGGGTCGCGGGCGATCAGGTCCGGGCGGCCGTCGTTCGTCACGTCGCCGGGCGAGGTGAGGACGTCGTAGACGTTCCAGCCGGCGCCCAGGACCTTGTGAGCGGTCCCCGGGGTGACGGCCGCCCCGCAAGCGGGGGTGTAGCGACGCATCTCGCCGTTCACGAGCCGCACGAGCACGTCGTTGCAGCGGTCGCCGTTCATGTCGCCCATCGGCACGGGACGGAAGCCGGACGGCCAGCCGCTCCCGGTGACGCTGCCGCTGAAGTTCCCGGTGGCCGGGTTGCCGTACGCGATCCGCAGCGATCCGCCGGAGACCGAGAAGAGGTCTCCGGTCCCGTCCGGGATGTACGCGCCCGTCGCGGTCCTGCCGTTCCAGGACGCCTTCGGCCGGGCGGCGACGGCTCCGCCGGAGACGGTGTGCAGCAGCCTGCCGTTGAGCGCCGTGACGGCCAGGGACCAGGAGGTCAGTGGACGGTTGAGCAGCCACACCGCATCGAGGGTGCCGGTGCCGTCGGTCTGGGACTGCAGGGACACCAGTGCGCGCGGGGCCACGCCCGCGTGACGGACGTGGGTCTTCTCCGTTCCGTCGATCCACGCGACCAGGCCGGTCGCCTTGTCCACGGTCCAGCGGAGCCGGCGGTCGTACCCGTGCCCGGTCTCGGCGTCGGGGAGGACGCCCGACAGGGCCCGGGTGGCGCCGGTGGCGTTGGTGGTCACGACCAGTTTGTCCGCCGCAGGGTCGTGCAGAACGGTGAAGCCGTCGGAGACATCCACGATGCGGCCGTCGCCGGAGAGCTCGTCGAAGTCCATGGTCTTGCCGTCGAAGGTGTACAGCCGGTCGGCGTGGCCGTTGTCGGCCTTGCCCAGCATGGCGTCACCGCCGCTGCCGGTGTCCGCCCATACCTGCCCGCAGTCCACCACCGCGAGGCATTCGATCAGGTCGTCGCGGCCCGCGGTGCGTGCGGAGGCGCTCAGCCCGGCCGTCGGGTGCGTGGAGATCTGCCAGGTCTGCGTGTGCAGGGCGGAGTCGTTGCCGTCCTCGTATTCGACGACCCGCAGGGCACCCCGTCCGAGCGAGATACCGGTCTTCGGGAACTCCTGTGCCCCCGGAGGGAGCGGCAGGACCGTGGCGGCCGACGGCGGCGTGGTGGTGCCGGGCGCGGTGAAGCGCTGGACACCCCAGGCGGCGGCGCCGGAACCACCGACGGCCAGGGGGCGGCCGCCGGGCGCCGCGAACAGCCCGGGGTAGGCGCCGGGCAGGACGGAACGGCCCGGCCCGCCGGTCAACGGCAGGGCCACGACCTCGGGCAGCGGAAACGGCTGCTGCAGCAGGAGCCAGTCCCCGGCAAGGGCTGCCGCGCGGGTGTTGATGTAGGGATCGGCCGTGAAGAGCTTGGCTGCGGAGCCGAGAGCGTTGCGGGCCTTGGTGACGGCCGCGCTTCCCGGTTCGAACAGGCCGACGCGCGTGGCGCTGAGGAGCAGCTGGTCGTCTTGGTCGAACGTGTCCACGACGGGGGTGAGGGCCGCCGTCGCGAAGTCGAGGTAGCCGACGAACGACGAGTCGCCGTCGACGGCGTACCAGACGGCGGCCCGGTCTGGTCGGCGATCCCGGAGAGGAGCTGCGCCCCCGCGGGTGCGGTCACGGCCCGCTGCCGCCGCTGGCCGTTCACCACGTCGATCAGGTAGCCCGCGCCGGTCTCCGGGTCGTCGGCGCGGACCGTACGCCCGAGGGTTCCCGCGTAGGTGAGACCGTTGAGCTGCACCGTCACGGGCGGGGTGCCGTCGGCGTTCCAGAGCGTCACGGACTGCGGGGTCCAGGACGTGTCGCTCGGCAGGGCGACGACGTCGGCGCCGGTGCCGTACCAGTCCGACGGGCAGGCTCTGGAGTGCGTCCCGCACACGCCCGTGAGGACGGCGGGAGTGCCCTGCGGGGTGGTCGCGACCGACGTGTCGCCGTCGGCGTAGCGCGTCCACAGGGCCCGGGTGCTGCCCTGCGGCCGGTGCAGAATCCCGTGGGGCCGGCGGAGAGGATCTCCTCCCGCGCGGGATCGGGACGGGCCACCGGGCTGTCGAGGACGAGTTCGGTGACCGGACCGGCGGTGGACACGGCCACCGCCGGAGGTATGGCTGTGGCCAGGGCGGCCAGGGACACCAGCGTGGTCAGGCCACGCTGGAGCACAGCGGAGTTGCGCACGATCCCCTCAGACAAGTGCATGTGGGGCGGGACGGTGCAGAGCGGTGGCACCTGCCGCCCGGCCTCCTGCATGCGGAAGTGGCGCGATCATATCCGCACGTCCCCCGCCCTTTGCGAGGTACCTGGAGGGTCCGGTTCCGGGCGGATCCCGCCACCGGAGGACTCCCCTGCTCGCCCGTCGCGATCACCGCCCGGGTGCCGATGGGTGAGCAGGAGAGCCGGCCCCGTCAGAAGATGCGCTGGCCGGGCGTGAGGACGCCGTCGGGGTCGTAGCGGTGGCGCGCAGCCTCGAACTCGGACCAGAAGGAGCCGAAGTGGCGTACCCAGTCGTCCTTGGTGAGCGGCACCGAGCCGATCGGGTACCAGCAGCCGCCCGCCTCGCGTGTGGCGTCGTACTGGACGCGGTTCGCGGCGACCATCTCCTCGGCGGAATCCGCCCCCGGGGAAGCGGTCTTGAGGAGGGAGAAGAGGTAGACGAGGTCCTCGTCCGGCATGACCGGGAGCGGGGTGGTGCGCTTGGCGGTGAGGACGGGGTAGAGCAGGATGACCGCGGTGGCGCCGATCGCGTTGGCCTTGAGGCCGGAGAGCGTGTCCGTGACGACGGCGTTCACGGTGGATGCGGGGAGCAGGCTGTCGTACCAGGGGTGGGGCCGCTGCCACTCGCCCATGGACCTGAACACCTCCACTCCCGGCGCGATCCGGTTGAGGAAGTCGAAGTAGGGCACGTCCTGGGCCTCTGCCGTGGCGTGGCCCAGGTCGTCCGTGAGCCGGGCGTCGTCGGCTGCGGTCCCGTCGTAGGCGGCGGCCTCGATCATGTAGGTCCAGCCGTCCGGGGTGGGCAGGGCCTGGCCGACGAGGTAGTCGAAGCGTCCTTCCCCGATCAGCTTGGCCTGCTGCGCGGTGATGGCCTCAACGGTCGGGTAGGTCAGGACGTAGTGCCGTACGGAGCGGGGCGCGGGGACCAGGGCGACGGTGGCGCGGGTGATGATCCCGCACTGTCCGAGGCCGCCGAGGACGGCGCGGAACAGCTCGGGACGCACGGTGGGCGAGCAGGTGGTGATCTCGCCCTCGCCGGTGACGACCTGGAGTTCGCGCACGTTGTCGACCTGGGTGCCGTAGCGGCCGATCTGCCCGCCGAGGCCGCCGGCCGACAGCGTGCCGCCCACGGACAGTTCGAGGTAGTCGGTGAAGGCCGGCGGGGTGAGGTCGCGGGCCAGGGTGGCCCGGACGAGGTCGCTCCACAGCACCCCGCTCCCGACTATGGCGGTGTCGTCGTGGATCTCGATGGTGTCCAGGGCGCTGAGCTCGATGACGAGCCCGGAGGGGACCTGCGCCTGGCCGTTGGTGGAGTGTCCCTGGCCTCGCCCGGCGACCTTCAGTCCGTGCTCCCGGCAGTGGCGGACCATCGCGGCGATGTCCTCGGCCGAGCCGGGCCTGAGGACGGCGGCGGGCTCCTGGCGGACAAGGCCGCCGAAGTCGGTGGACGCGGCGTCGAGGGCGGGCTGGTCGAAGCGCAGCTCGCCGTCCAGTGCGGGAACCGAGCCGAAGGGATCGCCGGCGCCGGGGGCAGCGGCGGGGTCCGGCTGCGGGGTGGGAAGGTGGGACGTCACGCTTACTCCAGATCAACTCGGGTACGAGGGGCCGCCCCCCGGTCTCGTTCGAGTCGGGGGCGGCGGTGCGCCCGGCCCGCAGCACGCACGGTCGCTCCGGGCGCCGACCTGCTTCCTGCACATTGTGGTCGTACTCGCGCCAGAAGATCCACTTGCCGGTGATGTCGAAATGAGTTCGGCTCAGGCCGGCGACGGCGCCGGGCGCCGTGGTCGGCAGTGGAAGCAGCCGACTGCGGCGCCCGGAGCGCGGTCAGGAAGTGCGCTTCAGGGTCCAGGTGTTGGGGTTGAAGCTGGGGACGGCGGAGTAGCGACAGCCGCTCGAGTAGTAGGTGCTGGTGATGGTCCAGCCGGCGGGCGGCCACGTGGAGGCGCAGGCGTTGACCTGGGTGCCGACCGGGTAGCCGGTGAGGTTCTTGATCTGCTTGGTGTTGGGGTTGAAGCCGGAGCCGCATCCGCCGCTGTTCCACCACTGGGTGTCCACCCAGCCGGCCGGGGTGAGCGTGCTGGAGCACATGGTGAGCGTCTCGCCGGCGGCCGAGGCGGGGCTCGCGGTGATGGCGAGCGCGGTGACGGCTGCGGTGGCCAGAGCGGCGGCGTAACGGGTGCGGATCACGAGAAGTTCCTTTCGGCACACTGGGTTCGCCGCCGACCGTCGGCGGGCCGTGCCAGGCGCCGCGTCATTGCTATCCGACCAGGTCAGGCTGCAGACAGTCACCTTTTGGGCATAACTCTGCAGCAATTTAAAGCCGTTGCGGTCGTGCTGTCCCATTGAGGCCGGTACCAGGGCTGAGCGAGTCCGGGCGGAGCGACCTCCGCCGCCCGATCGGCCGCTCGAACCGTGTCGCCGAGCCCGCCGCCGGTGCCGGCGTGGAACCGTCTGCGCATGACCGAAGGCTCAGCACCACACATCTCCCCGGCGCGCATCACCGTCCTGGGCGTTCAACCCGGCAAACCACCGTTTCGCATCGTGGAGGTCGACGGCGAATTCGTCGGCAGGGCGACATCGATGACGGACTTGCTGGTGATCGCCGCGGAGGCGGGGGTCCCGATCCATGACCTCGACGACCTCGACGTGGTCCGGTGGGTCGGAGGCGGCAAATTCCACTGGATGCCGTCCTGAAGGGGATGGCGCCGCCGACCTGCCGGGTTTCCGTCGCCGTACGGCTGTGGAATCGTGGCATCCCCCTCACTGGTCCGGACCTGATGTGGAGGATCGATGCGGAGCACCACCGTCTTACCGGGGACGCCCTGTGTCTCGCCGCACGCCGGGGAGCCGCCCCTGCACCGGCTGGAGCTGGCCGCGGCGGGAGCCGTGCCGTTCGCCGCCGGGTCGTTCGACGACGTGGGACCGCTGTCCCGGACGAACCACCCGCACCGCCACACCTTCTACGAGATCGTCCACGTCACCGCCGGCTCGGGCACCCACGTCGTCGACCTCGCGGGGTGGCCGGTGCGGCCACCGCAGCTGGCCGTCATCCTGCCGGGACAGATCCACTGCTGGCAGGACCAGCGGGGGCTCGACGGCACCCTTGCCCTGTTCACCGAGGACTTCCTCGTCGACCACCCCGGCGACCGCGAACTCTGCCGGCGCCTGGGGAAGACCGGCTGGTTCGACCTGAGCGAGGAGGAGCACGAGCGGACCGGGCGGCTGATGGCGGAGCTCGCCGCGGAGTACCGGCAGCGGGCCCCGGGGCACGAGAGCGTACTGCGCGCCCTGCTGCACGTCCTCGTCGTCCGGGCGGCACGGCTGCTGGTCACCGGTGGCCGGGGCGGCCCCGGTGACCGGCAGCCGTGCCGCCCGGCCTTGGCCGATGCCTTCGTCCGGCTCGCCACCCGGCGGGAGGCGTCCGCCTGGTCGGTGCGGGAGTGCGCAGAGCGGCTGGGCGTGACGGCGGGCCATCTCACCCAGACCGTGCGCGCGGCCACCGGCCGCAGCCCGGGCCGCCTGCTGATCGAGGCCCGCGTCCACCACGCCCAGCGCCTGCTCGCGCACACCGAACTGCCGGTACGGCAGGTCGCCTCGCGCGTCGGATTCGCCGACCCCGCGTACTTCTGCAGGTTCTTCCGGCGCGAGACCGGCAGCACCCCCGGCGAGTTCCGAAAGCACCACAGTCGCCGTCGCCCGTCCATCGCAGCGCCGGAGAAACGCGCCTAGGTTCATTGCCGATCCGACGGCCCACGAGGAGCAGGCATGGACAAGGACCCCCACCCCCCCGCAGCCCGGACAGGCCCGGCTCGTCCCCCGCAAGACGGTGCTGCGCGCTGCGCTCGCGGCCACCGCAGCAGTCCCCGTCGCCCTCATCGGCGGCTCGGCCCCGGCCCGCACCCTCACCTCCGGCGGCACGGCCGTACCGCTCACCCCGGCCTGTGACGAAGGCGACGATCCCACGCCGGAGCAGACCGAGGGCCCGTACTTCAAGCCCAACTCGCCCAGGCGCACCAGCCTGCTGGAGCCCGGCATGCCCGGCACACGGCTGACGGTGGCCGGCTACGTCTTCGGCAGGGCATGCCTGCCGGTCGCCGGTGCCCTGCTGGACTTCTGGCAGGCCGATGCCAACGGCGCTTACGACAACGCCCGGTTCCGGCTGCGGGGCCACCAGTACACCGACTCGCGCGGCCTCTTCGCGCTGACCACGGTCGTCCCGGGCCTCTACCCCGGCCGCACCCGGCACATCCACGTGAAGGTGCAGGCACCGGGCCGCCCGGTGCTGACGACCCAGCTCTACTTCCCCAACGAGCCGCGCAACAACACCGACACGATCTTCGACCCGCGGCTGCTGATGACCGTGCGCGATGTCAGCGGCGGGCGCGAGGCCGCCTTCGACTTCGTCCTGGACGTCCCCCAGGACCCCGGCCCCGGACCCTCGCCGACCGGTACCCCGCCGTCGGGCAGCGCCTGGGCCGTGGGCACCGCCTACCGGGAGGGCAACCGGGTCACGTACGCGGGCCGCGGCTACGTCTGCCTCCAGGCCCACACGGCACAGCCCGGCTGGGAGCCCCCGTCGGTCCCGGCCCTGTGGCGTACGGCCTGAGCCTCTCGGAAACCCGGGAGCGATGCGTCAGGGGGCGAGGGCCGGGGCGGCGGCCTCCCAGGCGAAGCCGTCCGGGTCGGTGCAGGGGCCCGCGCCGCCGCCGATGACCAGGCGGTGCGAGCCCGTGCCCTCGAGCGGCACGCCGACGTCCTTCGCCAGGGCGCGGCGCCGGTACAGGGCGAGCTTGAGCGGGCCGGACCCGGCGTCGAACTCGGCGTACACGCGGCCGAAGCTCTTCGCGACCGTGAGGCCCTGGGCGGTGTAGAAGCGCTTGCTGGCGGCGACGTCCGCGACGCCCAGCAGGAGGACGATCTCGTCGACGGTCCCGGTGGCGGGGCCGGTGTTCTTCTTCGCCGAGGTGGCGATCTTCCAGATCGTCCCGTCGGGGGCCTGGACCACGGCGCCGTAGCCCCACAGCGACTTCGCGGCGGGCTTGAGTGATGTGGCGCCCGCGTCGAGGGCCGCGCCGACGAGCCGGTCGACGTCGGCGGGCTGGGAGACCGTGAGTCCCAGGATGAACCCGCGGAAGCCGGCCGTGGGTGCCTCCGAGGAGCGCAGGCGTACCTGCGTGTCCAGGCCGAAGGCCTCGGTGTAGAAGCGGTGGGCGGCCGTGGTGTCGGCCACTTCGAGGGTGACGGATTTGATGGTCTTCATGTCCTTCACGCTAGTGAGGGTCATGGCGCGGGCGCTTCTCCGATCCTGACCGATGCGGCGCCCGGTTGTCGGTGCGGCCGTGCACAATCGCCGCAGTGACACGGACCGGTACGACGGGCAGGAGTGGAGATGGAGGGCTTGTACACGCTGCGCAACGCGGCGAACGGGCTGGTGCTGGCGACGGAGGGCGGGCGCTCCGGCAGCGGTTCCCGGGTCCGCCTGGTGCCGGACACCGAGGGCGCACAGCGCTGGCGGATCGCCCCGGTGCACGCCGGGGCGGGGATGTTCCACGTGGTGCACCCGGACAGCGGCAAGAGGCTGGACGTGGCGGGCGCCTCGACGGAGAGCGGTGCGCGGGTGCAGCTGTGGGCGGCGAACGGCTACGGCGCCCAGGAGTGGCTGGCCGAGGACCACCTCGACCAGCCCGGGGTGGTGAGTCTGATCGCCTGCGTCAGCGGACTCCCGCTGGACGTGGACGAGGAGGGGCGGGCCCGGCAGTGGGAGGAGTCGGATTCCCCGACGCAGGGGTGGCGGCTCGAACGGGTGGGCACGGGCCGCGAGTAGGCTCCCCGCCGGCGGCCCCCTCCGGTCCCCTGCGCCCGCCGGGGGCGCCTCCTTATGGGGGACGCTCCCGGAAGATCCTGTTCAGCAGCATCGCAGCGAATGGGCTCGTACGATCACGCTCACATGCCGAACGTGCCGAGCATGTCGGGCATGTCGAACGGGCACACCGGAAGAACGTCACCACGGAGGGGAACCATGTCAGGGATTTCACGGCGCTCGCTGCTGGGGTATTCGGGGACTGCGGCAGCCGGAGCGGCGCTGAGCGGCACGGGGGCCGCGGAGGCGGCCGAAGCCGGGGCACAGACGCCACAGTCCGCGCCCTCGTTCCCTCCGGGGACCCAGTTCAAGGGCAGGACCTCCCTCCCCGGGTACGAGGGGGAGCTGTCGGTCACGTTCAGCGTCGCGATGGTGGACGCCGCGGCCACCCACGAGCTCGCGCCGATCGAGATCGCCAACGCGCTCAGCCAGCTCGCGCAGCAGCGCGGCTGGTCGCCGATCACCTTCTACGGCACGCCCGCGCCCGCCCCGCTCACCTCCTGAGCGGCCGCGCCGGGCGGCGGCGGGCTGCCGTCGCCCCGCGCGGGGGCCGCCCGGGTGGGTGGCCGCGTAGTTGTAGACGAGCGAGACGTCGCTGATTCCGTCGCCGTTGGTGTCGTGGGCGGCGGGCGGCGGCTCGCGCACGGTGCCGACGACGTGCGTGCCGGCCGCGTAGTAACCGTCGACGGCGGTGTTGATCGCCTCGGGGGTCAGGGCGGCGTCGTAGAAGGTTTCCACGGGGTGCTCGCCGCCGGCGACGTCAGGCTCGCGGCGCGAGCCAGCAGTGCGGCGGCCAGCGGCGCACCGCCTTTGCGCCCGGCGCGGCGGCGGGGTTGGGGACGCGATCCATCAAGACTCCGCGGATAAATGGAAATTGATCGAGCATAAACGTCGTATCTCTATCGTGAAGTCTGCCGGATATTCCGGTCGGCATGGCATCCCTCGGCAGGCCCGGCGGCTTCGGTATTGAGTGGATGAGGAAATTCCGGATCACGGTCCGGCGTCGGCGCCCGGCGGCAGGATCCGCTGAGCTGCGTTCCCCCGTCCTTCTCGGTGGCAACGGCAGAGGCGGAGAGGAGCGTCGCCGCGGCGAGGGTCCCCCAGAGGGCGCCGGAGCCGCGGGGTGCGAGAGCGGTGATGACCGCCGGGGAGACGGCCAGGCCGAAGCCCGTGGAGAGCTCGAAACGGGCGAGGGCGCGGCCCAGGACACGGGCCGGGGCGAGGGCCGTGACCAGCGCGGTGGCACTCCCGGCATAGATGATCTCGCCGATCGTGCAGACCACGGACACCGCGGCGACGGCCGGGGCAGCCCAGCCGTGTCCGAGTGAGGTGGCCCCGAGGAAACCGAGGTAGGAGACGGCGAGTACCACGCCGGCGAGAGCCAGCACGGTCCGCCGGGGGAAGCGGGACATCAGGACGGTGACCGGAACCTGCAGGGTGACCACCAGCACGGTGTTGGCCACGAAGATGGCCGCCGACCACACCGGGGAGGCGTCCAGCTGTGTCACCAGGACCAGGGGGAGCGCGATTTCGGGGACGTTGAGGCAGAAGACGTAGATCACGTTGGCGGCCAGCAGCCAGCGCATCCGGGGCGCGGGCCCGCCGGCACCGTCCTCGGCAGGGACGGCGGCCGGGTGCGCGTGGACGCGGACCGACCACGCCAGGGCCGCAGCAACGAGATAGGCGAGCCCGGTGACGGCTGCCAGCGCCTGCAGCGCCGTGGCGCCGCCCGCCAGGCATGCGGTGGCGAGGAGCGCGCCCGCGCCGAGGCCCGCGTTGCGCAGGGCGCGGCCTGCCGCGAGGGCGGTGTCGCGTTCCCGGCCGTGGGCGACCGTGGCCACGAGAGCCGCGTGGGCGGCCGGCCATGCCTGGTTGCCGATGCCCAGGAAGAGCGCCGCCGTCGCGAACGGCCAGACGTGCCCCGCCGGGGTGGCCAGCAGCAGCACCACGCCCAGCACGCGCACCAGCATGGACGCTGCCACGACCGTGCTGCGTGCGCCCCGGTCCAGCCATCGGCCCACCGCGGGCATGCACCCCAGACCCACCACGACCCCGGCCGTCATGGCGATGCCGGTGGCCGGTGCGGACAGCCTCAGCACCATCACCCCGTAGAGCAGCAGAAAGGGCCGCAGCAGGCCGGTGCCGAGCGCGTCCACGGCCAGGGCGACGGCGTAGCGGGGGCCTCCGGAGGCGCGGACGAGGGCGTGGGGCTGGATCTTGGTGGTGGGCATGGCGTCAACGGTGCGTTCGGCCCGCGGGTGCGGGTACGCCGGTTGACGAAGTCCGTCAACCGGCGTCCGTCGCCGACCGTGCGGTCAGTGATGATGGCGGGGTGACGTTGAGGATCGACATCAGCGGCCCGCCGTCCGAGCGACTGCGCTTCGCCGCCTCCCCGCTGGCCGAACTGACCGCAATGCTGCACGTGCTGGCCGAACCCGGGCACCATCCGCAGCTCGCCGGCTGGGCCGGGGACGTCTGGGCCGGGCTGCGGCCGGAGCTGGCCGAGCGGTTGCGGGAGGCGGAGTTCCTCTGGCGTTCCTCACAAGCCGACTTCCTGATCCCCGCCCGGCCCCGTCCGACCCTCGCCGAGGAGCTGGACGACGTGGACGGGATCGACGACGAAACGTACGTGACCGCCGCGCTCGTCACCACCTGCGGCAGCAACCGGCTCCACTTCGCCGCGCCGTCACCGCTCACCGACGCGACCGCGCGCGAGCGGGCCCTGGACCTGGCACAGGCGCGCGGGGGGCGGCAAGAAGCCTTCGCGGAGCGGCTGCTCGCGGACCCGGCCGCGGTCCGGGCGCGGGTGCGCCACACCCTCGAACAGTGCGCCGAGGCGTTCTTCGACGCCGCCTGGGCGGGCGTCGCCGTGCAACTGGCCACCGACCTGCGCCTGAAGAACGACCTGCTGGACCGCCAGGGCATCCGGGCGGCACTCGCATCGGTCTCCGGCGCGGTCACCCTGGCACCCGACGGCGACTGCATCGTCGTCGACAAGCTGCAGGACAAGGCGACCACCGCCCGCGGCTCCGGGGTCACCTTCATCCCCAGTGTCTTCGGCCGCCCGCACCTGGTGGCGGTCCACGCGCCCGGGTGGCAGCCGGTGGTGCAGTACCCCGTGGCCGAGCCGGGTCCGTCGGAGCCGGTATCGCTGGAGACGGTCACACGACGACTGGAGGCACTCGCACATCCGGTACGGCTGCGGCTGCTGCGCACCCTGGCCCGCGGCCCGCACACCACCGGTGAGCTGGCTCACGCCTGGGAACTGTCTGCGCCGGAGGTCTCCCGCCACCTCGCCGTCCTGCGCCGTGCGGACCTGCTCACGGCCCGGCGGCAGGGCCGTTACGTCCGCTACACCCTCAACCTGCCCGATCTGACGGCGCTGGGGACCGACCTGCTGGCGGCCGTACTGCGCTGACCACCGCCCGCTTCCCGAGTCCGCGCGCAGCCCGGGGTATCCGTACGGTGACCTGCCGGGCCCGGGTCAGCGGGTGCGCAGTACGGTCCCCCGGCGTTCGAACTCCAGCAGGGCTTCGACGTCGGTCGCGGCCTTCGGGCCGAGCTCACGCTCCAGGAGCCACAGCGCCGCGTCGATGCCCGAGCTGACTCCGCCCGCGCAGACGAGGTCGCCGTCGTCCACGACGCGCGCGTCCCGTACGTCGGCGCCCAGGTCGCGCAGGTCCTGCTTGGCACGCTGGTGGGTGGTGCAGGGGCGGTCGCCGATCAGGCCCGCGGCGTGGAGGATGAAGACCCCGGTGCAGACCCCGGCCACGGTGAGGCCGGGGCGTACCGCGCGGCGCAGCGCGCGCGGCAGGACGCCCTTCTTGATCTCGGCCCAGACGCCCGGCCGGTCGCGCTGCCGGTAACCCCCGCCGAGCACCACGATGGCATCGGCGGCGAGCGGGTCCCAGGCGCCCGGCACTTCGATCTCCGTGCCGAAGGAGGCCCGGACCCGCCCCGGCCGGCCCGAGGTCACGAGGGTGGGCACCACCGGGCGGCCGAGGGCCGCTGCCAGCGCGAAGACTTCGAGCGGGCCGAAGAGATCGAGCTCCTCGACTCCGTCGAACGCGACGAGATGGACCCGCAGGGGCTTGTCGGCCGTGGTCGGCTTGTCCGCCGTGGTCGCCTTGTCCGCCGCGGCCGCCGGGCCCGCGTGGGCCCACCCCGTGGCGCCGGCCGCGCCGGTGGCGAGCGTGGTGGCCAGCAGTGTCCGTCGGTTCAGCTCGGTCATGCACAGGTGGTCGCGGCCACGGCCCCGCGAGTTCCTGCCCGTTCGTACGGGAGTGCGGGGCTGTGCAACGGACCTTGCGGGCGACTCTCGGTTGACACCCGTACTCCTCCGAACAGGTGACGGTCCGTGACCTGCCGCCGCCCTTGTCCCATCCTCTTGTCTCGGGCTCCGGAGGACTTCTCGCGCCCCGATGCCGGCGGGATGCGCCCCGGACCGGCGTTCCGGACAGCGGAGGCGGACATCTGTGAATCTCGACGACGTGGTCAGCTGCGAGATCCATCCGACCATCGGCATCGCGCGGGTGGGCAACAGTCCCGCGGAGTTCTTCATCGGCCCCGAGCGGCCGGGAGTCGCGCCGGAGCCCCGCGGCGGTTTCAAGGACGCGGCCGGGCGGGTGAAACGGCAGGCGGCCCGGTTCCGCGTGTACGGCTACGACAAGGACGGGAACGTCCTGGGCGAGCTGACGGCGGACGAGGCCGGGATCTCGTGGACGGTCGAGCTCGCGAACGCCAAGGCCGACTGGTTCAAGTTCCTCGGCCGCTTCCAGGACGCGCCGGAGGACGGACCGGGTGACCCGCGCAACCGGCGCAACGCGGAGGTCGACGTCGACGACCCCGAGGCCCGCGCGCGGCTTGTCGTCAGGCCGGGCCCCCGGACCGTGACCGGTCCTTCCCAGGACGGCACCACGGCGCGGTTCGACACCGGCACCTTCCTCGGCAGGACCGTGCCGCTCGGGGAGCTGCGCACCGACGAACGGGGACGGCTGCTGGTCCTCGGCGGGTTCGGCCACTCCGGGACGACGGCGGCGGAGAATCCGATCGTCCACTACGCCAACAACGACTACTGGTACGACGACGTGTCCGACGGCCCGGTGACCGCCACCGTGACCCTCCGCGCCGGCACCGGCGGCAGCGGCGGGGAGGGCGGCGCGGGCCGGACGCTGCAGGCTCGTTCCGCGTGGGTGGTCGTCGGCCCGCCCGACTTCTCCCCCCACACCACCAACCTCGTCACCCTTTACGACGTGGTCGCCGAGACCCTGGGGTACGGGCAGGAGGAGCAGGTCTCGTTCACCCGGCACGTCTACCCGATCCTGCGGCGCATCAGCGACTACCAGTGGGTCAATGCCGCGGCGCTGAGAGGGCACGGCGAGGGTGAGACCGGCCATTTCACCGCGCCGGGGATGCTCCGGGAACTCGCCTCGGCTTCGCCCCGCAGCAAGGCGGTGCGCAGGAGCGTCTTTGAGCGGCTGCGCAACCCGGAAGCGGACGTCGCGGAAGCCACCTCCTGGTACATGCCGCAGCTCGCGGGCGACGACGGGGACCCGGTCGACGGCCGGCCGCGGACGTGGATGACGCTGCTGCCGGGGCAGTACGAGCGCATGCGGCGCTGGGCCGACGGCGATTTCGCCGCCGACTGGACCGGCAGTGAGCCCGTACCCGAGGAGCCCGCGCCGGCGCAGGAGCCGCACGCCCTGGTGGAGGCGGCTCTGGAGGCCTGCTCCGGAGGCCCGTTCTACCCCGGCATCGAGATGACGTACACCGCGGGGCTTCCGCAGACGTGGTCGGGGCCCTTCCGCGTACGTGAGGACTTCGCGCCGGGCGACCTGACGAAGTACATGGCCCTGCCGTGGCAGGCCGACTTCTACGAGTGCCACACCCACTGGTGGCCCGCCCAGCGGCCCGACGACGTGTATCCCGAATCCCACTTCCTCGCGCTGGTACGGGCTGCGGGCGATCAGGCCCCGGGCGGGGACGGGCAGTTCCCCTTCCGGCAGCCCTGGGCCCGCGGGGTGGGCCAGCAGGTGGTCTACAAGCCGAAGCTGGTACGCAGGCCCGGCGAGAGCGAACCTGCGTACCGCACCCGCGTGGCCGAGCAGTGGAAGCGGATCCGCGCGCACGCCGGCGACAACGACATGGTCGAGCAGTGGAGCAGGCTGGGCTTCGTGGTCCCGCGCCGCGCTCCGGACGGCAGCCGCGCACTGGTCGAGACCGAGCGCTCCGTTCACGTCGGGCTCAGCGACCGCGAGTGGTTCTACACGCTCCAGCATCCCGACCGGTTCCCCGAACAGGTCAAGGCCTCGCGCGAATTCGTCCGCAAGGTGCTGTCCGACGCGGTGGCCGCCCAGAACGCCCCCAGTGCGCCGCAGACCCTGCGGCCCTTCCGCTACACGCGGGAGAACCTGGAAGAGCGGCTCGACCTCATCTACACGCAGCTCGCCCAGGAGGCGGACGCCTACGACGCGGCCGATCCGCGCAGGGACCCGCTGTTCCGCGCCCGGGGGTCGGTCGTCGAACGGATCCGCCAGATGGCTCCGTTCAACCTGCTGGACGGCGTCTGGCTGCGCAACATCACCCCGGCGAAGCCGATCGACGACGTACACGCCCTCCTGTTCACCATCTGGAAGGAGGAAGTCGGCGACGGCGACCCGGCACTGAACCACTCCAGCCTGTACCAGAACCTGCTGGAGCAACTGGGCATCTTCCTGCCGCCGGTGGATTCCCACGCCTTCTCCGCCCTGCCCGAGCTGCTCGACTCGGCCTACACCGTCCCCGCCTTCGAGCTGGCCATCTCCCTGCATCCCGAGGAGTTCTTCCCGGAGCTCCTCGGCATGACGCTGCACCTGGAGTGGGAGATCCTCGGCGTCGTGCCCATGGCTAAGCTGCTGGACCACCACGGCATCGACGCGCGCTTCTACCGCATGCACATCGGCATCGACAACGCCTCCCACGGGCACGGCGCGCTCGCCCGTGACGCCATCGTGCTGCACCTCGACCAGCTCTACGCCGCCGGAGGCGACGACGCGGTGCAGCGGCAGTGGCAGCGCATCTGGAACGGCTACGTCGCGTTCCAGACCACGGGAAACCTGGGCGAGGACCTCGCCTCGCTGCTGCTCCGGCCGCCCAGCGTCGAGCAGCGGCTGACCAGGATCATCGAGGCCAAGGCCCGCTGGGCCGCGCGCAACCACGAGGAGAAGATGCTGGGAGGCAGCCAGCTGAACGACTGGTTCGCCGACCCGCAGGGGCTGCTGGGGGCTCTGAGCACGTCCGACTGGGTCACGCCCGGGGATCACAAGCGGAGCAAGCTCTTCGAGCTGTTCGCCTGGGACGGTCCCATGTACAAGGTGTTCGACGAGGAGGAGACCGCCCTGTGGCGGGAATGGATCGACGCCCTCGGCCGGCAGCCGTCCGCGCCGCGCACCTTCTCGCCGCTGGAGTCGATGGTCCTCCTCACGGACGCCGTGCGCGCACGCCCAGACGGCCTGTTCGCCGGAGGAGGTTCCGTGGTCGGGCCGCAGCCCGGCAACCCGGAGCACCTGGTGGAGCGGTCGGCCGCCTGGTGGTCCCTGCAGCCGACGGAGTCGCTGCTGGCGGCCATCGCCCACCCCGCCAACCGCACGGGGCTCGCCGAACGCCCCCGCAGTACCCCCGTCGGGTCCGCAGCGCCGGCGGCAGAAGGGCAGGCACCTGCGCAGGACGGCAGTGACTTCGTCCGCGCGTTCTTCGCTTCGGCCGACGGGCCGGAGCTCGCGGAAGGACTGCCCGTCACCGGCAGCCCCCAGGAGATCGTGGACGACTGGGTCGAGGCCGGCTGCCCGCTGCCCGACAGCCAGGTCCCGGTCGTACGGGTGAGCCTGGCGACGCGCCAGCCGGTGGACGAACCCGACAGCCCGCTGCGCCTGCGGATCCACGGCATGGGCGGCATCCACTGACCGCGGCGGGCTCGGGCGCCGACGTCCTCGTGGCCGGGGGCGGGCCGGCCGGAGCGGCCGCCGCCCTCGCCCTCGCCCGCTCCGGCGCCGAAGTCGTCCTGGTCCACCCGCGGTCCGCGCCCGGGTGGCGGATCGGGGAGAGCCTGGCGCCCACGGCACGCACGCTGCTGGACCGCCTCGGAGTGCTGGACCGGGTCGCCCGGGACGGCCACCTGCCGTGCTACGGCAACCGCTCGGCATGGGGCGGGGCCGCCCTGGCCGCATCGGACTTCATCCGCAGCCCCTACGGCCCGGGCTGGCACCTCGACCGGGCGCGGTTCGACGCCTCGCTGCGGGCCGCCGCGCTGGCCGCCGGTGTACGCCGGTACGAGGGCAGCGTCACCGGGCTCACGCGCGCTGGGAACCACTGGCGGGCCGACGTCCGCGGGGACGAGATCACCGCGCCGTACGTCGTGGACGCCACGGGGGCCCGGGCGCGGCTCGCCCGCCGGGTCGGCGCTCGCCGGGTCCACACCGACCACCTCGTGGCGATCGCCGCCGTCCTGGCGGACACCGGCCGGAGGGACGCCGGGTGCGGTCCGTCCGAGGACGGCACCGAGCACACTTCGCTCGTCGAGTCCGCACCCTTCGGCTGGTGGTACACCGCGCCCCTGCCGTCGGGTGAACACGTCGTCATGGCGGTCACCGATGCCGATCTCGTCGGGGCGGCGGGCCTGCGCACGCCTGACGGCTGGCAGAGCACGCTCGGCCGCAGCCGGCACGTCGGGGCCCGGCTGGGGCTGTCCGTACGGGCCCTGCCGCCGCAGCGCCTCGCCGTGCTCCGGGCCGGTACCTCCCGCGCCCTGCCCGCCGCCGGCCCCGGCTGGGCGGCGGTCGGCGACGCGGCCGGCGCCACCGATCCGCTCGCCGCCCGCGGGATCACCGCGGCACTCGCAACCGGCATCGCCGCTGCCGACGCACTGGCCGCGGATGCCGGCGGCGACGGGGACGCGATCGGCTGCTACGCCGATCTCGTCGCCGACGTCCACAGCGAGTTCCTGGCTGCCCGCTCGGCCCACTACGGGGCCGAAACCCGCTGGGACACACCGTTCTGGACCCGCCGCCGTGCTACGGGTCAGCGGGTGTGAGTCGGCCAGGGGACGTCGGTTTCGACGGCGGCGGTGTAGTCGACGCCCGGGACGGAGAAGCCGTAGAGGCGGCGCACTTCGTCGCTGAACCAGTCGAGGTCGGCGAGTCCGGTGATGGTCTCGCTGGTGGCGGTGCTCCAGCGTTCGGCTACGGCGTCCTGCACGGCGGGGTCCAGTTCCCAGGTGTCCAGGCGGACCCGGCCCTCGTCGTCGAGGCCGAGGGGGTGGGATCCGGTCAACTGGTCCCACAGTTGCACCAGTTGGCCGATCGGGGCCACCATGGCGTCGCCGAGGACGCCGCGCAGCAGCCCGACGTACAGGGCGATGCCGGGGATGGCGGTGGAGGACTGGGTGACGGCGGCGGCGTTGACGGAGGTCACGGCCCGGCCGCCCAGGGTCTTGCCGAGACGCTCGTCCAACGTGCGTGCGGTGGCTTCCAGATGGGCCTTCGCTGCGCCGATGGTGCCCTGCCGGTAGATCGCCGCGGTGAGCGGCGAGCCGATGTAGGACAGGGCGGCGGTGGTGAAGCCGTCGGCCAGCAGGGACCGGTCGGCCAGGAACGTGACCCATCGTTCCCAGTCGGCGCCGCCCATCACCGCCACGGTCTGCTCGATGTCGTCGCCCTCGGCCGGTGCGGTGGTGACCTCCTTCACCTCCGGGGCACCGGACCCGTCGAAGACGAGGGTCTTGGTGGTGTACGGCGAGCCGATCGGCTTGAGGACCGAGGCGTACACGTTGCCGGTGTCAGGGTCGGTGCGGCGGGGCGCGGCCACCGAGTAGACCAGGAAGTCGAGTCGTCCCCCGAACCGCTCGGCGAGGAGGTCGGCAACCTGCTCCTTCACCGTGTCGCTGAACGCGTCGCCGTTGAGGAAGACCATGTCCCGCCCGTGCTGTCGGGCGAGCCGGGCGGTGGCGGCGGTGCGGTACCAGCCGGCCGTGCCGGTGCGCCGCGCGGGCGCCTTCTCGAAGCACACGCCGATGCCCCGGATGCCGACACGGGCCAGGCCCGCGATGGTGGCGGCGAGGCCGTATCCGGCGGACGAGCCGATGACCAGGGCCACCGGCCCTTCGCCCCCGGCGGGGACCGGGCCGGGGACGGCCTGCCACATCTCCTCCACCAGCTGTCGGCAGCCGCCGGGATGGGAGTCGAGGAAGAGGAAGCCCCGGCTCTTGGGCGCAATGACGCGTTCGCTCACGGTGTGGTGCCCCAGGTGTCGTCACGGACAAGGACGCGGCGGCCGCCTCGGCCGCCCCGTGGTGCAAGTCTGCGGCGCAACGGCCGAACACGATGATCTTGACCTGTACAACGATGTCCAGCCGCGCTTGGAGGGTTCCCACTGGTTCGGGCGGGGGGAACCGGCGGCGCCCGAGTCCCCCCGCGCGAGGGGTGTCAGGAGGGTTTGACGGACGAGAACGCGGTGACGGTGGCCTTGTTGTCGCAGAAGGCGAAGACGCCGTCGTCCATGGCGATCTGGTGCGCACCCGCGCCCGGGACGCCGAGGACGAGCGTGGGGAAGCTCGCGGGAGTGGCGCCGGACTTGCAGTAGCCGTCCGCCTCGCCGTGGACGTTGACGAAGGTGAGCTTCGTCCAGGCACGGGCGCCCGGGGCCAGGGACACCTTGGCGACCTTGCCGCTGTGGGTGGTGGCCAGCGGGAGGTTGCGGTCGGGCGAGCCGTTGCCCGCGGCGGCGACGGTCGGGAAGCCGCGGAGCGTGCAGAGGCGGTCCGAGGCGTTGGTGACGGATACGATGGCGGCTCCGGTTCCGGTACCGGGCGGCCGGACGTCGGCCTGGCGGGCGTCCGAGACCTTGACGTCGTCGATCGTGCAGGGCTTCGTCTCGCGGCCGGGGCCGGGCTCGGTGGCGGGAGCGCTGGGCTTGATCCGGCCGCCGCCCCCGGTGCTGCCGGTTCCGCCCGTGCTGCCCGTGCCGTCGCCGGTGGGCGTCGGCCTGGCCGGCGCCGGGGCTGCGGACTCCTTCGGCGGCTGGGCGGCGCCGTCGTCGCCGGCCGGTGTGCAGCCCGTCATCAGGGCGGTCGCCGCAGCTGCTGCCACCAGTGCTGCCACGGTCCGGCCGATGCCTGCTGTGTACGTCATTGGGTGCTCCCCGTGGTTCGGACCGGTACCGTACCGGCACTTGCACGAGGGGACACGGCGCCGCGCCCGCCGGGGTTCCCCGGCCGGGGCGTTGTGGCGGTTCCGTGACGTGATCATGACGTACCGGCGATCGCCGCGCAGGCCTGGCCCGGCCAGGCCTGCGGGTGGTGTCATACGAGTTCGGGTTGCGGTTCGGGTTCCGGTTGCCGCACCGGGACGGGTTTCGACTCCCACAGTCTCGTGGTCCGTACGTAGCCGTAGATCACCGAGGTCATCGCCAGAATGAGCAGCGGCCCGAACACCCGGGGATGCGTGGCCATGTCCAGCGACAGGTAGCGGTACGACAGCAGGAGCGCGGCGAAGACCGCTGCGCCGTAGGCGACGAGCCGGATGCCCTTCCGGTCCCAGCCGCGGTCGTGCGCGCGCAGGGCCGCCTCGATCGTGAGCGTGAACACCACTCCGGCAACCAGATCCGCACCGTAGTGGTAGCCGAAGCCCAGCGTGGCGGCGAGCGTGGCGATGAGCCAGAACGTCCCTGCGAACCGCAGGATCCACGGGCCCTTGCGGGAATGGATGAAGATCGCGGTGGCCCACGCCGTGTGCAGGCTGGGCATGCAGTTGCGGGGGGTGATCGCGTCGTATCCCATCGGGAGCGGGATGTTGATCGGCGGCGGCGTGTTCGGCCACAGGTCGGCCACCGCCCACTGCACGCCGCCGGTGCCCGAGGCGCCCGGGCCGTACGCGAAGATCGGGCCGACCACCGGGAAGATCATGTAGATGCCCGGCCCGAGGAGACCGATCACCAGGAACGTACGCACCAGATGATGGCGCGGGAAGCGGCGCTCGACCGCCACGTTGCGCAGCTGGTAGAGCGCGAAGACGACCGCGGCCACCGCGAGCTGGGCGTAGACCCAGTCCAGGAGGTGGGTGCCGACCGGACCGCCGGCCTCGAGGATCCGGCCTGCCAGCCACGACGGGTTGCCCAGCGCGTGATCGGCGGTCGCCACGTACTGGTCGAGCACCACCGGGCGGGTCTTCGACGTGATGAGCAGCCAGGTTTCGCCGGCCTTGCGGCCGGCCACCAGCAGCAGGCCCAGCCCGACCGCCTTGAGCAGGAGGACGCGTTCCCGGCCGGTGCGGCGCGTGACGGCGATGAACGCGTAGCCCAGCATCACCCACAGCGCGCCGTTGCCGAAGTAGCGGCCGTCGGTCACCTCGGCGTCGGCCGCCCACCGCGCCAGCACGAAGACGATGTCGATGCCGATCGCGACGCCGGCCGCGATGAACCGCTGCCGCCAGGTGAGCACCACCATCATCAACGCCATGCCGGCGTACAGCGGACCCGGCTTGGGCGCGAACACGACCTCCCTCGCCTGGTTGGTGATCGGCCCCGGTACGCCGCCGTAGTGACGCGCGGCCATCTCCAGCGCGATGAGGAATCCGAGGAACGTCGCACCCGCCACGGCCCACAGGATCACCCGTGGTTGACGCCAGTCGACGCGCTTGACGCTGCGATTTATGCCCGAAAACACCCGCGATGCTATGGATATCAATTGTTTGACCGATTTGTTAGATTCTGGTGACAGAGGTCGCTCGTTGCCTGTCCGATCATGCCATTTGCCCGGAGGTCGAACTCTCGTACGTCCGGCTTCCACCGCAAGGGGGGCTGATCGAACATCTCTCGCAGCCGTGTACCGAATCCGGGGCGCCGCAGATCCTGTGTATTGCGCTGCCCGGAAAGTATGATCAAGCAATGTCTGACACGACCGAGACCACGCCCGGCTGGCTCACCAGGGACGAGCTGGAGACGGCCCGGGCCCGGATGCCGATCCTGTACGTGGAGGCCGTACCCGTACGCGTGGATGACAGCGGCCAAGTCATCAGCATTGGACTGCTGCTGCGCATCGGTCCGGACGGGACGGTCAGCCGGACCCTGGTGTCCGGCCGCGTCCTGCACCACGAGCGGATCCGCGACGCGCTGCTGCGGCACCTGGAGAAGGATCTCGGCCCGGTCGCCCTGCCCCGGGTTCCCGCCTCGCTCCAGCCCTTCACCGTCGCCGAGTACTTCCCCACCGTGGGTGTCAGCTCGTACCACGATCCGCGCCAGCACGCCGTGTCCCTCGCCTACATCGTGCCCGTGAGCGGCGACTGCCGGCCGCGGCAGGACGCGCTCGACCTGGTCTGGTTCAGTCCGGAGGAGGCGGCCTCCCCGGCCGTGCACAGCGAAATGCCGGGCGGGCAGGGGGTCCTGCTGAAACAGGCCCTCGCCCATGTGGGACACACCTACTGAGCGATCGACAGCCGCGACGGTAGGGTGCCGCCCGTGTCCGAGCATCAGCGCGACCTCGTCGGTTACGGCGCCGAGCCGCCGCACGCCGCCTGGCCCGGCGGCGCCCGCGTCGCCGTCAGCCTCGTCCTCAACTACGAGGAAGGCGGCGAGCAGAACGTCCTCGAGGGCGACCCCATCCTCCGAGGGCTTCCTCCACGAGCTCGTGGGCGCGCCACCCGTGGTGGGTGGCCGCGACCTGAACGTCGAGTCGATGTTCGCCTACGGCGCGCGTGCCGGGTTCTGGCGCATCCACCGCACGCTCGCGGCGCACGGCGTGCCGCTCACCGTCTACGCCGTGGCGCAGGCGCTCGAGCGCAATCCGGACGCGGCGCGGGCGATGGGCGCCGCCGGCTGGGAGGTGGCGAGCCACAGCCGGCGCTGGATCGACTACCGGCACGTGCCCGAGGACGCCGAGCGGGCCGACATCACGCGCTCGATCGCGACGATCGAGCGGCTCGTCGGCCGCCGGCCCGTCGGCTGGTACACCGGCCGGACGAGCCCCCACACGCGGCGACTCGTCGCCGAGGAGGGCGGATTCCTCTACGACTCCGACGACTACTCGGACGACCTGCCGTTCTACGTCGAGGCGGCCGGCCGCCCGCACCTCGTGCTGCCGTACGCCCTCGACGCGAACGACTTCAAGTTCCTGATCGTCCACGGCTTCACGACCGCCGACGACATGCTCGCCTACCTCGTCGACACCTTCGACGCGCTCCACGCCGAGGGCGCCGACCGCCCGCGCATGATGAGCGTCGGCATGCACTGCCGGATCATCGGCCGACCGGGCCGCATCCGCGCGCTCGACGGCTTCTTGAAGCACGTCGCGCAGCGCGGCGGGGCGTGGGTCGCCACGCGCGAACAGATCGCGCGTCACTGGCTCGCCACACACACGCCGGGAAGTTGATCCCCCTCCCCCACCCAACGGGCGGCTTGCTCCGGCTCCGGGCAAGGGGCTACGGGCCAGGGGTGGGGGTCAGGGGATGCGGGGGCCGCTCCGCACGGGCGTCCAGCTGCCGCCCTTCACCGCGTACACCGTCAGTGCGCGGTTGACCGTGTCACCGTACTCGTCGAAGGCGACGCGACCCGTGACGCCGTCGAACGCCAGCCCCGCCACGGCCTTCGGCATCTTCGCCCGGGCGTCCGGGGGGAGGTTGCCGCCGTGGGCCGCCACGACGGCCTTCACCGCCTCGATGACGGCCCAGGTCGCGTCGTACGCATAGGGGCCGTACGCACCGGCCGCGGCCGTGTACCCCGCCTTGCGGTACTGCGCGAGGAAGGCCCCTCCCCCTGCCAGGCTCTCGGCGGGTACGCCGATGTTGGTGGCGAGGTCGCCCTCGGCCTTCGGATTGGCCGTGACGAACTGCTGGTCGAAGATGCCGTCGCCGCCCATGAGGGGAACGCTCACGCCCGCCTGCTTGAGCTGCCGGGACAGCGGCGCGGCGGTGGTGTAGTAGCCGCCGAAGTACACGGCGTCGGCGCCCGAGGCCCGGACCTCCGCCGCGAGGCCGGAGAAGTCGCCTTCCGCGGGATCGACTTGGTCCTGGCCGACGACGGAGCCGCCGAGCTTCGTGAACTCGGCCCTGAACCCGGACGTGAGGCCGGTGCCGTGGGCACTGCGGTCGTCGACGAGGTAGACCTTCGTCTTCCGGGCCTCGTCGTGGAGGTAGCGGGCGGCGAACGGCCCCTGGTCGACATCGGTCGCGACGGTACGGAAGTAGGTCTTGTACGGGCGGGACTTGGTGCCGTCGGCCCAGTGGGGGCCCAAGGTCAGCTCGGGGTTGGTGTTGGCCGGTGACACGTTGACCAGCTTCGCCTGTCCGAGCGGCGCCGCCATGGTCCGGGCGACGGCGGAGTTGAGCGGTCCGACGATGCCGACCACTTTCCCGTCGGCGATGAACCGAGTGGCGTTCTGCAGGCCCTTGGCGGGGCCGGCCTCGTCGTCCAGGGCCTGGACCTCGAAGTTCACGCCCGGTACGTGCCGGGTCCGGTTGGCGGTCCTGGCCGCCAGGTCGGCGGAGTTCTTGATGCCGACGCCCATGGAGGACAGGCCTCCGCTCAGCGGCGCGTCCACCCCGATCACCACGGTGACGGGGGAAGCGGCGGATCCGCTGCCGGACGAACCGCCGTCGCCGGGCGGGTCCTGACGGGTGAGGGTCCAGGTCAGGACGGAGCCGGCGGCGACGGTGGCCACGGCCATGCCCAGGACGGCGGAGCGCCGGGTGAGGGCGCGCCGGGTTTCGGGGGGCGTCGGCAGGGGTGGCGGGGACGGCAGCTCCGCCTCGCGCGCCGTCGGGGTGGGGGCGTGCTCCGTCGCCGCGTCCGGTACGGGTTCCAGCTCCGGGACGGCGTCGGGCCCGGGATCCGGCTCGGGCCGGACGGTCACGCCGGTTGCCCCTGACCGGGACCGGGAGGACCGCAGCGCCGAAGCCAGCAGCTCGGCGGCCTCGACGGCGCCGGCGCGCTGCGCCGGGTCCTTGGTGAGGAGTGCGTCCAGCACCGGCGCCAGCGGTCCGGCGTGGGTCGGCGGCCGGTGGGGGCGGGTGAAGACGGCCACGGCCAGGGCGTGGAGCCCGTCGGCATCGAACGGCGGGTGCCCCTCGACGGCGTGGTAGAGGGTGGCGCCGAGCGCCCACAGGTCGTTGGCAGGGGTCGGGCGCTTGCCCTCCAACTGCTCCGGCGGCATGTACTGCGGGGTGCCGATGACGATCCCGCTGTGGCTGAGCTTGGTCGTGGCGTCGGCGAGGTGGGCGATGCCGAAGTCCGTGAGGACGACGCGGTCCTTGGTCAGGAGCACGTTGTCCGGCTTGATGTCGCGGTGGACGATCCGCGCGTGGTGTGCCTCGGCGAGCGCGTCGAGCATGGCGGAGCCGATCTCGGCCACCCGCTGCACGGGCAGCCTGCCCTGCCGGCGGATGGCCGCGGCGAGGGACTCCCCCCGGACGAACTCCATGACGATCACGGGGGCGCCGTGGTGCTCCACGACGTCGTGGATGGTGATGATCCCCGGATGGCTGAGAGTGACCGCCGCGCGGGCCTCGCCGGTGAAGCGCCTGAGCAGCGTGGCGCGGTCACCGTCGTCCAGCCCCGGCGGGAAGAGGATCTCCTTGACGGCGACCTCGCGTCCGAAAAGCTGCTGGTCGACGCCCCGCCAGACCCGGCCCATGCCGCCCTGGCCGATGCGTTCGACCAGCTGGTAGCGGCCCGCGATGAGTTCGGAATTCTGCTCGGTCACGCGCACACTCTAGGACCTGATGGTCCGATGGAGTGACGCAACGATGGCTTGATCACACGCCCCGGCCGAGACTTTCCGGGGGCGCAACGGCTCCGGCCCGGCCCCGTGGAGTGCGGGCCGGGCCGGAGGGTTCATCGGTGTCGTGCGGTGGTCACCGTCGTGCGGTCACCTCACGGCGCGAGCCGGTAGGCGTTCGTGATCGTCTCCCGCACGGTGTTGCCGCCCCTGTCCTTCAGGTCCACCCGGAAGGACACGGCCTTGGCCGTCGTCGGGTGCTTCACGCTCACCGAGCGCGCCCCCTTCGTATCGGTCGTCACCGTGAGCGGCTTCCACGTCCTGCCCCCGTCGTAGGAGACGTTGACGGTCAGCGCGGCGACCTGTCCGGCCGCGGCGGCCGCGCCGCTCAGCTCGAGCGGCACCTTGAGCGTGCTGCCCGCCGGAGCGGTGCCGTTCAGGCTCAGCTTCGGCGCGAACCGTACCGTCGACAACGGCAGCCTGGCCGTCCGGTCCGAAGCCGGCCGGGCCGACTTGAACGTCCACACGCCCGTCACCTTCGTGCTGGTGGAGGTGTCCGCGGCGGAGCGGCTCGCCTCGACCGTCAGGCGGTACGCGGCGGAGGCGGCGGGGACTTCGGTGCTCATCCAGTCCGTGGCCGAGCCCTGGCCGAGGACCCGCCCGCCGGATTCCAGCCGGGCGAAGCCGCCGGTGACGAGGGAGGACCCCGGGTTGCCGCTGCCGTCGTTGAACAGCGGGATCCTGGTGCTGATGTAGTCGCCGGTCCGTTCGGCGCCCTGCACCTCCGGGCTCCCGGCCGCGAGATCGGGGCCGACCACACCGGTGTTGAACCGCAGGGTGTGGCTGGAGCCCGGCTTGTAGGCCACCCACTCCTTCGTGTAGATCATGCGTACCTCGCTGCGGGCGTTGAGCTGCGCGGCCGTCCAGGACCAGCGCACACCGGCGGTGCTGAGGTAGTGCGTGGTGGCCAGGGGAAGCTTCTGCTCCTGCGGTTCCCGTATGCCGACGCCGGCCCCGCGCTCGTCCAGCGGCAGGATGCCGACCCGGCCCCTGGCCCCGGTGACGGAAGCGCCGAAGCCGAGCTTCACCTCGGCGACCTCGGCCCGGGTGACGGTGCGGGTGAGGCCGGTGAAGAAGCTGCCCTTCCGGTTGAAGGCGAGCCGGTAGTCGGCGTTCTTGCCGGGCGTCTTCCACACCCCGTTGAACTGGGCCCGCATCGTGGCGGAGTCGGGGCCGAGGGCGGCGGTGCGCATGGCCGGCACCCCGCTGCTGGACCAGGTGTTGGACACGCCCGCGGCCTCGTCGTCGTACCCGACGATGGAGGTGACGAGCTTCGCGGCCGGATCAGGGGCCTTCACGGCGAAGGGCTTGGCCTTGCGGGAGTCGAGCGTGACCGCGACCTTGCCGGTCACCTTCAGCACCGGCTGCACGAAGAAGCCGACCTCGTTGTCCTCGGCGAAGACGAGGCTCTCCAGCTGGTAGGAGCCCTTGGGCAGCCGCTGGACCACGGTGCCGTTCGCGCGGTACGGGAGCTCCGTGCGATCGCCGCGCCCGCCGATGGGGGTGATCATCGTCGCGTAGGTGGCCGGGTTCGCCCCGTCGGCGTCGATGTGCCGCACCGTGACGTCGTACGACTCCACCTCCCGGTCCACCACGAGACCGGTGCGCACCTGCTGGCCGCCTCCCGACGCCAGCACGGTGCCGCCGAAGACGCCGTCAACCCTGCCCTTGCGCGTGTCGGCGGTGACGGAGGTCTTCGCCGTGCCGCCGGCCGGAACGGTCAGCTGGGCGTCCTTGACGGTGAACATGCCGGCCGGGGCGGGGCGGCCCGCCGGGTCTGTCCCGTACGTGCTCAGCTTCAGGGTGACGGCCCGGGTGCCGTAGTTGCGGTAGGTGAGGGTCTTGGAGAGCGGCTTGTCGTCGGCGTGCGGCCAGGCGTGCGTGCCGAAGCCCAGGGAGCCGGGCTCGGAGACGACCTGTGCCGTGGCGGCGCGCGCCAGGTCCACCCGGCCCGCGCCCTGCTGGTGGGCGTTCAGCCGCGGGTTGGGCTTGGCCGAGCCGGTCAGGAGCGCCTTCAGCCGGGGTCCGCTCCAGCCCGGGTGCTGCTGGAGCACCAGGGCGGCGGCGCCCGCGACGTGCGGGGAGGCCATCGACGTGCCGGTCAGGGCGACGTAGTCCTCGCTGGGGGGCTCGGATCCCTGTGTGGTCAGGGCGGCGGTGATGTCGACGCCCGGGGCGGTGATGTCCGGCTTGGACACGGCGTCGAGGGTCGGGCCGCGGCTGGAGGACTCGGCGATCGCGTCCTGCTTGTCCACGTTGCCGACGGTGAGCGCGGCGGGGGCACTGGCGGGCGACCAGATGGTGCCGGGCCGGTCGCCGGAGTTCCCTGCGGCCACCACGAACAGGGCCTTGGCGGAGAGCCGGGCGATGGCTGCCTCCTTGGGGTCGACCCCGGGGGTGTCGGGGCTCCCCAGGCTCATGTTGACGACCTTCGCACCCTGGTCGACGGCCCACTGCATGCCGCTGATGACCTCCGAGCTGAGGCCCGTGGCGCTGTCGTCCAGCACCTTGCCGTCGAGGAGCTGCACGCCGGGCGCCACGCCCTTGTAGCGGCCGCCGGACTTCGTGCCCTTGCCGGCGAGGATGGAGGCCACGTGCGTACCGTGCGCAGCGCGGTCCTTGTTGTCGGGCGAGGCGCTGAAGTTCTTCTGCGCGACCTCGACGCCCTTGAGGTCCGGGTGGGTCTCGTCCACTCCCGTGTCCAGGACCGCCACCTTGACGCCCTTGCCGGTGTAGCCGGACCTCCACATCACGGGCGCGCCGATCTGCGGCACGCTCTCGGCGAGGGTGGCCCGGACCTTCGCGTCGAGCCAGACGTGGGCGACGGGCCGCGCGAGGCCGGCCGTACCGCCTGCCGTACGGGCCGCGGAGCGGCCGGTGACCGCCGCCCACAGTGCCGCGGTACCGGCCTTGGGCGCCTCGAACGCTTCGCCGTCGACGGCGGGCAGCGCACGGCGCTCCCGGACGGCCAGGCCCGCGAACGGGTCGCGGGGGGCCTCGAGGGAACCCGCTCCGGACCCGTCCGGGCGGTAGCCGACGATCAGCGGGAGCGTGGTGCGGTGCGCGTCGTCGTACCCGTCCCCGACCAGCTGCACGACGTCGAAGAGCCGCCGGTCGAGGACGCCGTCGCCGACGAGGCGCAGTGCGTCCTGCGGGATGACGTACGTGTGCCCGGGCTCGCGCCGCACCGAGAAGCCGGTCCCCTCACGGCCCTTGCCCGGTATGAGCCGGACGACCCGGCCGTCGGAGCCGACGACGACGCGGTCGCCGGTGATCAGCGTCACGGTCGCGGACGCCGGCTTCGACTTCGCGGCCTTCGCCCTCGCCTTCGCCGACGCCTTCTCACCGTCCTGTTCGGTGGAGCTCGCGGCCTGCGCCGGCTGGATCCCGGCCGACACCGCACCCGTGATCAGCGTCCCGGCCACAGCGGCGGCGAGTGCCGCCGTTCTCGCTTTTGAAATGGGTCCCACCCGCGTTTCCCCCGCATTCGTGAGCATGCCAAAGCGTTCTCCGGTATCACGCGCTGGAGGTGGGTTCGGTTCTCGGCGGCAGCAGGTAATTCATCGCCGACGTCCCCGGGGCTCCCGGCCCGCTCTACGGCCGGGAGATCTGGCGGCACGGGGCGCGGACCATGCTGGAGGGCTTCCCCGACCTGCGGATCGAGGTCGAGGACATGTCCGGCGCCGGAGACAGTGTGGCGGTGCGGGTCCACTTCCGCGGAACGCACCGGGGCACCTTCCAGGGAGTCGCGGCGACGGACCGGCAGGGCGGCTTCCGGAGCATCGAGATCTACCGCATCGAGGGCGACAGGATCGCCGAGGAGTGGGTCGCTCCCGACATGGTCGGCCTCATGCGGCAGATCTCCCCCGCGCCGGAGCACGCGCACGCGCCCGCCGCTGGGCAGTGACGCCAGTTCCTCGCGTTCGGGATTCACCCTACGACGGAGGCCGGTGTCCCGTCGTACACGCCGGTCCGGTGCCGGCCGCCGGGCGTCCGCAGCCCGTCAGCGGGGCCGGCGGGCGTTGAGCCGGGCGGCCTGGCGCGTCAGGTGGTCGCGTTCGGCGAGGTTGGCTGCCTTCCGGGCGGCCTCGGCGTACAGCCGTGCGGCCGTCGCCAGGTCGCCGTCGCGCTCGTGGAGGTACGCCGCGACGGCAGTGTGGCGGGGCAGCGAGTCGTCCAGTGCCGCGAGCGCGGCCAGGCCGGCGCGCGGTCCGTCGGCCTGGCCCACGGCCACCGCGCGGTTGAGGCTGACGACGGGGCTGTCGGTCAGGCGCGCGAGCTCGTCGTACCACTCGACGATCTGCACCCAGTCGGTCTCCTCGGCGGTGGGCGCGTCCGCGTGGAGTGCCGCGATGGCGGCCTGGGCCTGGAACTCGCCGAGCCGGTCGCGGGCGAGGGCGGCCTGCAGGATGCCGACGCCCTCGGAGATCGCGGCGGTGTCCCACCGGCTGCGGTCCTGCTCGGCGAGCGGCACCAGGCTGCCGTCGGCCGCGGTCCGGGCGGTGCGCCGGGCGTGGTGGAGCAGCATGAGGGCGAGCAGCCCGGCCACCTCGGGGTGGTCGATGGCGGCTGCGAGCTGCCGGGTGAGGCGGATGGCCTCGGCGGCGAGGTCGACGTCGCCGGAGTAGCCCTCGTTGAAGACCAGGTAGAGGACGCGCAGCACGGTGGCGACGTCGCCGGGCTGCTCGAACCGCACGCCGGAGACGGTGCGCTTGGCCCGGCTGATGCGCTGCGCCATGGTGGCCTCGGGCACCAGGTAGGCCTGGGCGATCTGGCGGGTGGTCAGACCGCCCACGGCGCGCAGGGTGAGCGCGACCGCGGACGACGGTGTCAGCGAGGGGTGGGCGCACAGGAAGTAGAGCTGGAGCGTGTCGTCCGCCGCGGGTGCGGGCCCGGTCGCCGGCTCCCGGTCGACGAGGTCTTCACGCCGGCGGCGGGAGGTGTCGGCCCGGGTCGCGTCGAGGAACCGGCGCCAGGCCACGGTGATCAGCCAGCCCTTCGGGTCCCGCGGCGGCTCGGCCGGCCAGACGCGGACCGCCTCGACCAGGGCGTCCTGTACGGCGTCCTCGGCCGCCGCGAAGTCTGCTCCGCGGCGGACGAGGATCGCGAGCACGCTCGGCGTGAGGCGCCGGATCAGGGCTTCGTCCATCGGTGGGGTCACTCGGTGATGGTGGGCGGCGCTGCCAGGAAGGGGCGCAGCTCCAGCCATTCGTGGATCGGCTCGCCGCCCGCCCCGGGGGCGGCCGACAGCTCGCCGGCCAGCTCGACGGCGCGCTCGTAGCTGTCGACGTCGATGATCATCCAGCCGGCGATGAGGTCCTTGGTCTCGGCGAACGGGCCGTCGGTGACCGGCGGGCGCCCCTCACCGTCGTAGCGGACCCACGCGCCCTCGGGGGCGAGCGCCTGGCCGTCGACGAACTCGCCGGTCTTCTCCAGCCGGGCCGCGAAGTCGCCCATGTACTGCATGTGGGCCGAGATCTCCTCCGGCGTCCACCGGTCCATGGGTACGTCGTTGACGGGAGCCGGGGCGCCGCGGTAGTGCTTGAGCAGCAGGTACTTGGCCATGGTCTTCTCCTCGGTGCTGGTGCGGCCCATTGTGGTCGCGTTCACTGCAGGGACGGAGCCGGAAACGGGTTCTCGACATCGCCGTACGAGATTCTTTCGGCGGCACCGGCCGGGGTCACCTCCACCGCGCCGCGGCCGTCCCTCCCGCAGCGGGCGGCCGCCGCGCCGCGTGGGTCACCGCAAGGACCGCCATCACCAGGGCGAGGAGGGCGTACCCGGTGATGAGGGCGATCCGGATCCAGTTGGTGTCCATGTACTGGGTGTACGAAGGATGCAGGGTGCCGTCCGCCCGCCATGTCGATCCGGCCGCGCGGACCTCCTCGGCCCAGCTGCCCCACATGGAGATCCGGGTGAGGAAGACGGCCAGCTGCATGGCCAGGCTGAGCCCGGTCATCCACAGCGGCACCCCTCGGGGGCGCAGGAACAGCAGCGCCACGACGCACACCACGCCGCTGACGCCCACGGGGATGACCGTGAGGTCCGACAGGGTTTCGTAGCCGCTGTCGTACCCCGGCATTTCGGCCTGGTCGATGTAGGCGAGTCCCCGGTGGTGCATGTGCGTCATCAGGCTCAGGCCCGCGCCCGCGGCGCCGAGCGCCGACAGCAGCAGCAGGAGCGGGACGGCGAGTCGTTCCCTCGGCTTCTTCAGCATGCGGCCAGCATCGCCGCGGCGGGCGGGGCACGTCGTCAGCGTGGCGTGGAGATGCGCCCTACGCGTCAGGACGTACGCGGAGCAGTCCGCTGCGGTAGGCGAACACGACGAGCTGGGCGCGGTCGCGGGCGTCGAGCTTCGTCATGGCCCGGCTGACGTGGGTGCGTACGGTCGCGGGGCTCACGACGAACTCCCGCGCGATCTCGTCGTTGGACAGGCCCTCGGCGATCCGCACGACCACTTCCCGCTCACGGCCGGTCAGCGCCGCCATCCGCTCCGGTACCGGCTCGGCGCGCGCGGGGCGGGACGCGAACTCGGCGATCACCCGGCGCGTGACCCCCGGCGACAGCAGCGCGTCGCCCGCGGCGACCACGCGTACGGCGTTGAGCAGCTCCGCCGGGTGTGTGTGCTTCACCAGGAACCCCGAGGCTCCGGCGCGCAGCGCCTCGAAGACGTACGCGTCGGCGTCGAAGGTGGTGAGGATCAGCACGCGTACGCCCGAGAGCCGTTCGTCGGCCGCGATCCTCGCCGTCGCCGCGATCCCGTCCACCCCCGGCATCCGGATGTCCATCAGCACGACGTCCGGGACCGTCTCGCCCACGACCGCGAGCGCGGAGGCTCCGTCGTCCGCCTCGCCGACCACCGTGATGTCCGGCGCCGTGTCCAGCAGGGCCCGGAACCCCGCCCGGACCAGCGTCTGGTCGTCGGCGACCACCACCCGGATCATCCGTGGACCCCCGCGAGCGGCGCGGGCCAGTGCGCCGCGACCCGGAAGCCGCCCGTCTCGCGGGGGCCGGCGGTGAGCGTGCCGCCGGTGGCCCTGGCCCGCTCCCGCATGCCCGCGATGCCGACCCCCGGCCCCGGCCCTGCCCCGGGGGCCCCGGCAGCGCGGCCGCCGGAACCGCTGTCGCTGACGGACAGGCGGAGCCCGCCCGCACCGTCGTGGCCCACCTGCACCTCGGCGCGGGTCGCGCCGGCGTGGCGCGCCACGTTCGTGAGCGATTCCTGAACGATCCGGTACACCGCCACGTCCACCGGTGCGGGCACCGGTTCCGAGTCCAGCGCGAGCACCAGGGCCACGTCGATGCCCGCAGCCTTCATCGACACGGCCAGGGCGGGCAGGTCCGCCACTCCCGGCACGGGGTGCAGGGGCGGCCCCCCGGAATCCTCGCCGTCGCGCAGCAGCCGCACCATCGCGGCCAGCTCGTCGAGGACCGTCCCGCTGACCGCACGGACCGTCTCCAGCGCCGCCTTCGCCCGCTCGGGATGACTGTCGATCACATGTCCGGCGAGTCCTGCCTGAACACTGATCGTGGCCATCGCGTGCGCGACCCCGTCGTGCAGGTCCCGTGCGATGCGCAGCCGTTCCTCCACCACCTGCCGGCGCTGCTCCCGGTCGCGGGCATCGGCCCTCGCCTTCGTACGCTCCCGCCGCGCCCGGACCGCGTCTGCGGCCAGCACCGCGGCGGCCATCCAGCCGAGGAACAGCAGGTCCACCGCCCCGGGTCCGCCGTCCACCACGGCGCTCGCAGCGACCAGCAGCCCCGCCATGCCCGCCGCCCAGCCGTACGCCACGGGCCGCGGCCGGGCCAGTCCGAGCGCGTACAGCGCGACCACACCGGTCACGAGCACCGGCCCCTGCGGGTAGTCCGCCGCCACGTATCCGCCCAGCGCACCGGTCACCACGCCGACGGCGGCCACCGGGAACCGGAACGCCGCCCCGGCGGCCGCGCACGCCACCAGCACCGCCAGGTACGCCCACCCGTCGACGAGCCGGTCGCCGGCACCGGCTGCGATGTGCGCCGTCCCGACCGCGGCGGCTGCCGTTCCCAGCAGCCACAGTCCACCGCGGGCTGCCCACAGGACAGGTCCGCCCCGCGCCGCCACCGCCATCGCGCCTCCCCGCGCCGGTCGTTCCCTCGCCGGTCGTGCAGTCGCCCGTCGTTCCCTCTCCGGCAGGCTCGCACACGAGCACGGCGCCCGAGCCCTCGTACGGGTCCGGGGAAGGGCGGTGTGACGGGGAGCACAGGGAACGTTCTCCCGCCCCGCCTCCTCCTTCGGGTGTCGGTTCCGTCAACACCTCTGGGAGTAGCCGTGGTTGATCCTGTGCGCCGCCGACGGGCCGGGCGGGCGCTGGCCGCCCTGTTCGCCGTCGACGGACTCGCCCATCTGTACTGGGCCTTCGGGCCGACCTGGCCCGCGCCCGACGAGCGTGCGCTGTCGCTGGCCGTCCTGGGCGGGGAGGTGTCGTTCGCGCCGCGCGTGGTGCTGCCCCTGGCGGTGCTCGGGCTGGCCACCTCGGCGGCCCTGCTGGCCCGCGGCCACGGCCGCGGCGGGCGGTTCACCGCCGTCGCGGCCTGGACGGTGACCGCCGGGCTGCTGGCGCGCGGGCTGCTCGGCCTGGCCTGGGTGTTCGGTGCCGGTGACGGGGCGGCCGGGCCGGTCTTCTTCTGGCTGAACCTGCTGCTGTACACGCCGTTGTGCCTCGCTTCCGGGTGGATCGGCGCCGTCGGCCTGCTGGGGCGGGTCCCGCGCCGGCTGCTGGCACTGCCCCTCGTACTCGTGTCGCTGGCGGCCGCAACGGCGTACGGGTACGAGCCGCCGGAGCAGAAGGGCTACGCCGCCCCGGCCGGCTCCCGGTTCGTGGAGACCCCCGTGGCCCGCTTCCACTACGTGCGCAAGGGCTCCGGCGGCTCGCCCGTCGTGCTGCTGTCCCCCGGCGCGTCCTGGACGTTCGCCTGGCGCGAGCAGGCCGCG
The DNA here is from genome assembly GCF_055602345.1 of Streptomyces sp. NPDC037401. Classification (NCBI taxonomy): domain Bacteria; kingdom Bacillati; phylum Actinomycetota; class Actinomycetes; order Kitasatosporales; family Streptomycetaceae; genus Streptomyces; species Streptomyces sp. NPDC037401. Next base: position 137,638 of record NZ_JBVJWO010000017.1, on the reverse strand, counting down.
GCGCTGTCCCGGAACCACACCGTGTACGTCGTCGACCTGCCCGGCCAGGGCTTCACCGAGCTCCGCGACCGGTCCCTGACCTGGGACCTGGACGGTATGACGAAGGCCGTCGGCAGCTTCCTGGACGCCGTGGGCGTCGAGCGGGCCGCGCTGGCCGGGAACTCCTGGAGCGGCGGATGGGCACTGGCCTACGCGCAGCGGTACCCGGAGCGGGTGACGCGGCTCGCCCTGCTGGCTCCCTCCGGGCTGGACGAGCGGGACCCCGCCGCCTGGGAGGCAATGAAACTCCCCCTGGTGGGCGAGCTGTCGACCGGTCTCGGTACGGGCCGCAGCGCCGCCGAGTCCTCCGTGCGCGGCCTGTTCGCGAACCGGGACAGGGTGACGGACGAGATCGTGGACGCGGCCTGGAAACCGGGCACGCGGGAGGTCAACCGGCGGGCGGTGTACCGGCTGGAGCGCGGCCTGGACTGGCGGGAGACGGAGGCGGCGATGGCGGCGACGCGGCTGCCGGTGCTGGTGCTGTGGGGCCGGCAGGACTCCGTACTGCCCGTGCGGCAGGCGGCCCGGTTCGGGCAACTCCTACCGGACGCAAGGGTGTCGGTCCTGGACGGCTGTGGTCACGCACTGACCCTGGACTGCCCGGACCAGGTGAACGCGGCGATGGGAGAGTTCCTCCATGACCGCTGACCCCGTGGCCCTCGCCAGAGCAGCGCGGGGCGGGAACACCCTGGCCCTGCACGAACTGCTCGACCACCTCACCCCGTACGTCTCCCGGATCTGCACGTCCATCGCGCTCGACGACGGCCCGGACGCGACGCAGGAGGCCCTGCTCGCCGTGTTCCGCTCGCTGCGGTCGCTGAAGGACCCGCAGGCCCTGTACGGGTGGGTGCGGGCGATCGCGGTCCGGGAGGCCGTACGGACCGCCCGGCGCGCGGCGCGGGCCCGCCCCGCCGAGCTCGCCGACGTGCCCGCGAAGGGCGATCCGCAGCTGGCCGCGGACATCGAGGACGTCCTCGCCCGGCTCTCCCCCGAACACCGGGCCGTGCTCGTCCTGCGGGACGTGGAAGGCCTCGACGAGGAGAGCGCGGCAGCGGTCCTCGGCGTCCCGGCCGGCACCGCCAAGTCCCGTCTCCACCGGGCCCGTACGAGCTTCCGAAAGGCGTGGTCCGCATGATCGACACGGTGCAGAGACTGCACACCATGGCGGCCGGGGTGCGCGGGGCACGCATCGCCGAAGAGGTCCTGTCCGCGCCCTTCGAGGAGGTCTGGCCGGTCATGGCCGCCCTGGACTTCCTCCCCGACCTCGAGCGGATCCGCATCGTCCGCGCGGACGGGGACCGCATCGAGGCCCTGGCGCGCAGCGCGTACGGCTTCCGGGCCCGTCTGCGCGGCTACCGCCGCCCGGGCTGGTGCTGGCTGCAGAGCCGGTTCCTGATCGTCGGCGTGGCGGCGGCGCCGGAGCCGGAGGGCGGTACGCGCATCGCCCTCACCGGCGGTGTCCGCATCCCCACCCGCGCGGCGGTCGTCCCCTTCGGCACGGCAAGGGAGTTGGACCGCGCGGCGCGGCGGCTGGCGGACCGGGTGCGCTCCACGGAGGGGTGAGGGGCGTGGGCAGCCTCACCGGGCCGTCGAATATTCCGTGTCGTGGCGGTGGCCGGACGTGCAGACTCGCCGCATGGCGAACATGTGCGCGTTCCGGGACGAGGTCGGCCGCTGGGCGGCCGGTGGCTGCGGCGAACCGGCGAACGATCTGGCAGTGCGGCTGGGGCTGCGGACGGCGGTCCTGCTGGAGGGGCCGAGCGACCTCGCGGCCGTCGAGACGCTGGCTGCACGGCGCGGCCGGGACCTTGCCGGCGAGGGGGTGTGCGTCGTGGCGATGGGCGGGGCGATGAACGTCGGCCGTTACGCCGGTCTCCTCGGGCCACCCGGGCTCGGTCTGCGCCTGAAGGGACTGTGCGACGAGCGCGAGCAGCGCTTCTACGGCCTCGGACTGCAGCGCGCCGGGGCGCCGCACGGGGGCTTCTTCGTGTGCGCGGCGGACCTGGAGGACGAACTCGTCCGGGCGCTGGGCACGGCGCGGGTCGAGGAGATCATCCGGGCGGAGGGGGACCTCCGGGCGTGGGAGACCTTCCTGCGCCAGCCCGCACAGCACGGTCGGCCACGGGAGCGGCAGCTCAGGCGCTTCCTCGGCACGAAGAAGGGCCGCAAGATCCGCTATGGCCGTCTCCTGGTCGAGGCCCTCGACCCCGGACGGGTTCCGGCCCCGCTCGACGGTCTCTTCGCGAGCCTGTGACCGGCGCGGGAGACTGTCCGCACAGCCCCCCGCGCTTCGTCCCGCCGGTTCAGCCCACCAGCGGGTTGATCTTGAGCGTGGCGTGGCCCGTCACGACGCGGTGGTCGGTGCAGGGCCGGCTGGTTCCGTCGATGGCCTTGCCCAGGGAGTCGACCTCGCGGCAGTCCGGGATCTCCTTGGCGTCAGCGGAGTAGGCGGAGGACGCGAGCTGGTCCGAGCGGACGAAGATCATGTCCAGCTTCCGCCCGTCCCCGCAAGGAGGTTCGTTCCCCTCGGTGGTGACGGCGGTCCACTCGCCGTAGCCGAGGCACCTCGAGTCGGTGTCGTCGAGTTCGCGGTGCACGCCCCTGTTGTCCTGGTTCTTGCTGTCCGGGACGTTGAGCGCCTTGTCGTAGAACTGGTCGAGGCGGCCGTAGTCGGGCTGGGCGTTGAAGTCGCCGGCCACCATGTAGGTCTTGTCCTTGGCGGCGAAGCCGTCCAGGAGGGTCTTGAGCTCGATCAGCTGCCGGTACCCGAACGGCTCCTCCGTCGTGGACACCGGCGTGATGTGCACCGAGCAGAACTTCATGTTCGGGTAGGCGACCAGCGGTGCGCAGAGCAGGCCGCTCTTCACCGGCTGCGGGGCATCGTCAGGGGACTTGTAGGTGAGGCCGCTCTCCTGCGCGAACTCGTGGTACTCGGCCTTGCCCAGCTCGTACCGGCTGAAGAGGGCCTTGCCGAACGCCTCTCCCTGGCAGATCTGCTTGCCCGCGGCGTCGCGGCTGCCCGCCGGGATCGCCTCCTGGAAGCGGGCGTAGCTCTTGTTCTCGGGGTTCCAGTCGACCAGTGCCGACCGGACCTTCTGGTACTGGCCGTAACACATCTCGTTGAAGGACACGAAGTCCACGTTGTTCTCGGGCCGCTCGATGGAGCCGACCGCCTCGGCCACCAGTCCGTTGTCGGTGGAGCCCTTGTTCATCTTGTGGCCCGACACGTTCCAGGTCCACGCGGTGAACGTCACGGCCTCCGGCCCCACCGCCACGGCCGTCGCACTCGGAGCGGAGGCGACGAGCGCCGCGACCGCCACCGCCACGGCCGCCAAAGGCTTCTTCATGTAAATCCCCCCATAACCCGCAGCAAGGTCCCCCTGCTGCACGAAGGATCACCTTAAGCGGCAGCCGCACGTCTCCTTGCCGCTTCACGAGTTGAACTGCGCCGGAGGGCCGGGGGAACCGAAACTCCTGACGAAAGGGTAGTGCGATGGATAAATGCGACAGGATTTCAACGTTGCCATTCCGTTAAGGGTTTACTTCTTGACGGTCCTCATATCGGCCAGTTGACTGCCTCTACCTCGCCGCAAGGACACGGCCTGGTCAGAGAGGTGCATCGTGAACAGACGCCTGGGCCGTGCCGCCGCCGTGCCGGCTGCCGCCGCCGTACTCGCCGTATCGCTCGCCGGCTGCGGCAGCGGGGATCAGGGCGGTGCCGGGGCGGGAGGGGCCGCCAAGGGCGGTGCGATCAAGGTCGGGCTGCTGCTGCCGGAGAACGGGGCCGTGCGCTACGAGAAGTTCGACAAGCCGCTGATCGAGAAGTGGGTCGCCCACCACACCTTCCGCAAGGGGCAGGTCCTCTACGCCAACGCCGGGCAGGACGCCGCCGCTCAGAACAGCCAGGTCGATGCGATGATCGCCAAGAAGGTGGACGTCCTGATCATCGACGCGGTCGACTCCAAGGCGATCGCCGGCGCCGTCAGGAAGGCCAAGGAGGCAGGCATCCCCGTAGTGGCGTACGACCGCCTCGCGGAGGGGCCCATCGACGCGTACACCTCGCACGACAGCGTGGACGTCGGCATGGTCCAGGGCCAGGCGCTGCTGAAGGCACTGGGCGGCAAGGCCAAGAGCGGTGTGGTCGTCATGATGAACGGCTCGGAGTCCGATCCGAACGCCGAGCTGTTCAAGTCCGGTGCGCACTCCGTCCTCGACGGGAAGGTGAGCATCGGCAAGGAGTACGACACCGCCGACTGGAAGCCCGAGGCGGCCCGCGCGAACATGAAGTCCGCGCTGTCGGCGCTCGGTTCGAGCCGGATCGCCGGCGTGTACTCCGCCAACGACGGCCTGGCGGGCGGCATCATCAGCGCGCTCAAGAACGCCGGTGTGACCGACCTGCCGCCGGTCACCGGCCAGGACGCGGAACTCGCCGCCGTACAGCGGATCGTCGAGGGCGATCAGTACATGACCGTGTACAAGAAGTACGAGCCCGAGGCCGCGGTCGCCGCGGAAATGGCCGTCGCCCTCGCGAAGGGCGAGCGGATCGACCTGCTCGTCAACCAGACGGTCAACAGCCCGACCAACAAGGCCATCCCGGCCATGCTCATCCCCGGTGTCGCACTGAACAGGAGCAACATCAGGCAGACCGTGGTCCTGGACGGTGTCTACACGGTCGAGGAGATCTGCACCGACAGGCTCAAGTCCGCGTGCAGGGAGATAGGCCTCCTGTAGTCGATCCGGGCCCGGCCCCGCGAGCTCTCGCAGGGCCGGGCTCCCGCCGTTCCCGGCCCCAAGGGCTGTCCCGTAACCCCCGGCGGGCGCACGACGCCGGCTACGGCACCTCGCCGCGTTGTCGGAACGTCCGAATACGCCCGGTACGCGGATGCCCCTCCGCCTTGCGATGCACCGCATCCGGCGCCGTGCGCCGATCCACCGGGGGTTACGGGACCGCCCTTAGTCGGGCGGCTCCTGCGCGGGGGCGTTGCCGGGGCCCGTGGGTTCGCCCGGGCCTTCCCGCTCCTCGCCGGGCTCCGGTGCGGGCGGCTCCGTTGCGGGCGGGTCCGGGGCCTTCGGACCGGTGGGCGGAAGGTCGGGCGTGACGGCGTCGGGGTCCTCAGGGACGGGCCTGGGGGCGCCGGCGTCCGGGGTGCTGGTCATCGCTCTCCTCCTCCGGCGCGCGGCGGGGTGCAGCGCCTGTGCCGTACCGGCCGCCTACCCGGCTGTCCCCGGGCGATGCGCCCGGGCAGGAAACCGGCGGCCCCTGCGGGTGCGGGGCGCCGTGGTGCGCAGCCCCACGCCATCGAACACGCGCACGAATCGATGTGCGGGTCCCGGTGGGATGTGCCAGCTTGGAGCGAGTGGGGGCCACTTCCCCGAAAGGGTGAAATCTATGAATCGCCTTCTTTCCACTGCAGTCAGCACTGTCTCCGCACTGGTGCTCGCCGCCGGCGGCGCCTCCGCCGCCCTGGCCGCGGGGCCCACGGACGACCCGTCTGCAGCCGCCGCGGATCTCTGCAGCGACCTGGGTGAACTCAAGGCGGACAACGCCAAGTTGGGTGCCCTGGACCCGGCCACGGCCACCAAGGACCAGATCAGCGAGGCGTACACGGACGTCCAGGACGACTGGAAGGACGTGGCGGAGTCCACGGCGACCTGGAACACGGCGCGCAAGGATGCCGTGAAGAAGGCCACCGATGACCTGAAGAGCGCCTACGAGGACCTGCCGGGCGACACCACCGGCCAGGACGCGGTCACCGCGCTGACGCCGCACACCGAGACCCTCGACACCGCCGTCACCGCGGCCCACACCGACCTGGACTGCAGCAACTACTGAGTTGCCGCGTTTCCGGCCCCCGCCCTTGATCGTTGACGTGGCCGACGAGCGGTCTCCGGAACAGGGAGCGGGTGGCCGGAATGCCATTGGGGCGCAGGACGATCCTCCGGGCGGCGGCAGCGGGGGCGGTGGGGGCGCCGCCCCGGGACGGCCACCGCCCCGGCGTCGGCTGCCGGGGCGGTGGGCCGTCCCGGGTCCTGGCCCGGGAGGGCCGGCCGGGGACACCGTTCGGCTGCGGTTGACCGCGGCCACCAACGGCGCGGCCACCGCCGTCGGCGAGCGGGTGGTCGCCGAGGTCCAGGCCTCCCTGGCCTCCCCGCTCGGCGGCGGCGGGCTGCCGGGCATGCCCACCTGGTCGCCGGACGGCCGGTACCTGGCGCTCTGCGACCGCAACCGGCTCAACCAGCGGTTCCGCGAGGGCTACAACCTGATCCGCGTCGTCGACACCACCACCGGCGCGGCCCGGCTGCACGCCCTGGCCCCGCACGTCTCGCTGTCCGACCGGTACGCCTCCGGCCCGGTGTGGTCGCCGGACGGTCGGCACCTGGCCTGCGTCGCGGAGTCGGCGCTGTGGCTGCTGCCGGTCGGCCCGGACGGCACCCCGGCCGGACCTGCCCGCCGGATCACCGACGAACCCGCCGAACACCCCTCCTGGGCCGCGGACTCCCGGACCCTGCTCTACCAGTGCGGTGCCCGGCTGCGGCTGCTGCGCCTCACCGCGGACGGTTCGCCGGACGGCGCCGCCCGGACCGTGCCGGCGGCCCTGGACCACCGGCGGCCCGAACCGGTGGACACGCTGGTGCGCGCCGGGCGGTTCTGGGACGGCACCGGCGCCCCGCCGCGCACCGAGGTGGACGTCCTGATCCGCGACGGGCGGATCGCGTCCGTGGAACCTCGCCGCGCGGGCGGGCGGCGGCACCGGGCCGGGCGGACGGTGGACGTCTCGGAGGGCACCGTCCTGCCCGGTCTCTGGGACGCACACGTACACCCGTACTGCAACACGTACGGCGCGCGGCAGGGCGTCACCGCCCTCGCCTACGGGATCACCACGACGGTCTCCCTCGGCGGCTCCGCCCAGGAACAGGCCCGGCTCCGGCAGGACGTCCTGGCCGGACGGCTCGCCGCACCGCGGATGCTGACCTGCGGGGAGCACCTGGACGGCAACCGGGTCGCGTACACGATGAGCCGGGCCCACCGCACGCGGGAGGGGATGGCCCGCTCGCTCGCCCGCGCGGCCGAGCTGGACTGGGACGTCCTCAAGACGTACGTACGGGCGCCGGGCTGGATGATGGCGGAGGCGGCCCGGTTCGCACACGAGCGGCTGGGGGTGCCGGCCGGGTCCCACCTGTGTGCCGCGGGGATCTCCACGGGGCAGGACCTCACCACGCATCTGGTGGCCACCGAGCGCGCCGAGGCCGGGCACGGCGCCACCTCGCAGGGGTACGCGTACCAGGACAGCGTGGAGCTCTACACCCGCGGCCGGTTCCATCTGATCGCCACGCCGTTCACCGCGCTCCCGCTGCTCGGCGAGGATCCGGGGGCCGCCGAGGACGCGCGGGTGACGGCGCTGATGCCGCCGTGGGACGTGGCCGCCGTACGCGCGGCGGCGGCCCGCCCCCCGACCGCGGACCAGCTGCTGGCGCTGGAGCGGGAGATGGCGGTCTACCGGCGGATCCTGGCAGGCGGCGGGCTGGTGGCGCTGGGCACGGACGCGCCGCTGGTCCCGGTCGGGCTCCATCTGCACCTGGCCCTGCGGGCGCTGCACCGGTACGGGCTCGGCCCTGCCGAGGCACTGGCCACCGCGACCCGGATCCCGGCGCGGGTGTTCGGGGTCGGGGACCGGCTGGGCACCGTCGAGCCGGGCCGGATCGCCGACCTGACGGTGGTCGACGGGGACCCGTTCACGGACTTCGCCGAGCTGATCCGGGTACGGGCGGCGGTCCGCGGCGGCACGGTCCACGAACGGGCCCGTCTGATCGGCGGGTTCACCGGTGGCAGTGGCGCTGCTGCCGCGCCGGAGCCGGAGGGCGGCTGGCGTGCCGTCACCCGCCGACTGCTCCGGGACGGCTGCTGCGGCGGCGCGGACGGGTGGGACGTCCCGGGGCTGTAGGGCCCGCCCGGTCCGCATCACGACATGTGGCATCCGCTCCCGCTTGCCACAATGGCCCCATGGCCGGTGCAGGGCCCCCGAGCGGGGGCCGTTACGGAGAACGGGTCTTCCGTCCCGAGGCCCGGGGCGAGGACGACCGGATCGACCTCGGGGCCCTCGCCTACGACGAGACGACCATGGCCCGGCTCCGGCAGCTGGGCGCGGGGCCGGGCTGGACCTGCCTGGAGGTGGGCGCGGGTACGGGCACGGTGGCGCGGCGGCTGCTCGGCGAGGCGGGTGTGGCGCAGGTCCTCGCCGTGGACCGGGACGTGCGGTTCCTCGCGGCACACCCTGTGCCGGGACTGACGGCGCTCCAGGCGGACATCACGTCCGAGGACTTCTCCCCCGGGCTGTTCCGGCTGGTCCACGCCCGGTTCGTGCTCATGCACCTGCCCTCCGCGCCGCAGACGGTCTCCCGGCTCGCCGGGCTGCTCGCCCCGGGCGGGGTGCTGGTGGTCAGCGACGCGGTCGACCTGACCACGGACTCGGCGCCCGCGACTCCGTACACGCGCGCCGTGCGGGCCATGTGGCAGGGGCTGCGCGACAGCATCGGGACCGACGTCTCGCAGGTGCCCCACCGGACCGAGCTGCTGCGGGCGGCCGGGCTGGAGGCGGTGGCGGCCGAGATCCACGTACCGCCGCTCCTTCCGGGGAGCCCGATCAGCCGGTTCTGGGCGGACACCTGGGACCGGGCGCGGGCGGCCATGGTGGCGACGGGGCTGATCGACGACGCCGGGATCGACGAGGCCGTGCGCTACCTGGACTCCCCGCGGTGCACCGGACTGTCGCCGGGCATGCTCACGGCCTGGGGCTGGAGGCCCGGGGACGCCCCCTCCCCGTGACGCCCTGTGCGGGAGGAAGGCGCGGATGAGCGACTCCGCCGGCACCCGAGGACCACGAGGCCGCCGGGCCCTGGACGTCGTGCGGACCGAAGGCCCCGCAGCGGCCCGCATCGTGGTCACCGTCGCCGTCGCCTGGCAGGTCGCGCTGTGGCTGGGAGCCGACCAGCCGCCGGTCTTCGCGGCGATCGTCCCGCTGGTGGCCCTGCGCGGCGATCCGATGACGGCCCTGGGCACGTCGCTGCAGCGGGCCCTGGGCGTGGTCGCGGGGGTGCTGATCGGGCTCGCCGTCCTGAACGTGCTGCGCCCCTCGACCGCCGCCCTGGCGCTGGTGGTGGCCCTGGGCCTGGGCGTCGGCATGGTCCTGCGGGCCGGCGGAGGGCTGAACATCCAGGTCGCGGCGTCGTCGCTGCTGGTCTTCGCCAGCACCTCGCCCGATGCCTACGCACTGCACCGCGTGTGGGAGACCGTCGCGGGAGCGGCCGTGACGATCCTGCTCGCCCCGCTGCTGTGGCCGCCGGCCCCCCACCGGGTACTGGCGGCCATCGCCGACGACTGCCGTGTGCACCTGGCCCGGGCCCTCAACGGCACCGCGGCGGCCCTCGGCGCCGGGGCGGCTGCCGCCCGCGACAACCTCGCTCTGGTCAACGCCCACGCCGAAGCCGTACACGCGAGCGCCGCGCGTGCCAGGGAAGCCGAGCGAGGCATGAGGTTCAACCCGCTGCGCCGCCGTCACCGCGACGCCGTACGGCTGCGGGCCGGGCGCATCGACACCGCCGACCGGCTCGCCCCACACGTGGTGACCCTGGCGAGGGAGGTCGCCGCACTGACCGGCAGGGAAGACCTCGCCGCAGACCTCGCGGGGGCCCGGAGCCGGCTCCCCGAACTGGCCGCGCTCACCTCGGGGGCCATCGCCGACACCCTTTCCGGCGAGGATCCCCGGCCTGCCGTTGCCACCGCCCGGAACTGCCTGGCCGCCTACGTCCGCGCAGATTCCCGGCCCCTCGCCGTCGCCCTCCGCCGGCCCTTCCAGCAGGTCCTGGACGACCTCGCGCCGGTCGGCGCGTCCGGCCCGCCGGCCGGCTCCGACGGCTGACCCGGGCACGCGCGGCCGGAGCCGCCGTCAGCGTGTCAGGACGTGCTCCAGTGGAATCTCCCGCCGCCGACCCACCGGACCTCGTCCGGGTCGTCCATGTCGTGGATCGTGATTCCGGAGGCCGCTGCGGTCAGGACCACGTCCGTCATGGACCGGGCAGTGCCGACGACCTCGCCGTCGATCTCGACGATGCGGAACGGCGGGTCACCCGGGTACACGCCGAGTACGGTGACCCGCGCCCCGGAGACGTACGGACTCGCGCTTTCGGTCATGCACAAACGCCTCCACTTCGCGGCCCGTCCGCCGCGTTCTTTTCGAGGATACGCGCGGAGTTCCCCTCCGCACGCCCGGAAAACAGCGAATAAGGGATTCGGACGTCGGCTGCCCGTTATGCGGAAGTGCTCCGCGTGTTCTCGTGGCAGTGCGGTCCGTCGTGCGCGACCATACGGACGCCGACACACGCTCGGCCACCGGCGTCGTTCGAAAGAGACAGCGTCAAGAGAAGCAGCCAGCAGGTGGAAACACCGCGACAGGAAGAAGGACGGACGTGTCCGGCAGCGAAAGCGAGAACCCGGCAATCCCCTCCCCGGCCCCCACGTCTACCCGCCCCAGGACGAACCGGGACTGGTGGCCTGATCAGCTGGATCTTCAGGTCCTCCACCAGCACTCGCCCCGGTCCAATCCGCTGGGTGAGGACTACAGCTACGCCGAAGAGTTCGCGACCCTCGACGTCGACGCGCTGAAGCGGGACGTCTTCGAGGTGATGACGAATTCGCAGGAATGGTGGCCTGCCGATTACGGCCACTACGGGCCGCTCTTCATCCGGATGAGCTGGCACGCCGCCGGAACGTACCGCATCGCCGACGGCCGGGGCGGCGGCGGCTCCGGCGCCCAGCGCTTCGCCCCGCTCAACAGCTGGCCGGACAATGCGAGCCTGGACAAGGCACGCCGTTTGCTCTGGCCGGTCAAGCAGAAGTACGGCCGGAAGATCTCCTGGGCCGACCTCCTGGTCTTCACCGGCAACTGCGCCATGGAATCAATGGGCTTCAAGACATTCGGGTTCGGCTTCGGCCGGGAGGACATCTGGGAACCCGAGGAAATCTTCTGGGGATCGGAGGACACCTGGCTCGGAGACGAGCGCTACAGCGGTGACAGGGAACTCTCCGGTCCTTTCGGCGCCGTGCAGATGGGGCTGATCTACGTCAATCCCGAAGGGCCCAACGGAAACCCGGATCCCCTGGCGGCCGCCAGGGACATTCGCGAGACGTTCGGCCGTATGGCGATGAACGACGAGGAGACGGTCGCGCTCATCATCGGCGGCCACACCTTCGGGAAATGCCACGGCGCGGTCGATCCCGAGTACATCGGCCCGGAACCGGAAGCCGGGCCGATCGAGCAGCAGGGCCTCGGCTGGACGAATTCGTACGGCAGCGGCAAGGGCGTCGACACGCTCACCAGCGGGCTGGAGGGCGCATGGACCTCCGAACCGACGAAGTGGGACAACGGCTACCTGGACAACTTGTTCCGGTACGACTGGGAGCTGACGACGAGCCCGGCCGGTGCGAAGCAGTGGACCCCCACGGACCCCTCCGCCCAGGGCACCGTGCCCGACGCCCATGACCCGTCGAAGCGGCACGCCCCCATGATGCTGACGACGGACCTCGCGCTGAAGCTGGATCCGGTCTACGCGCCGATCTCCAAGGGCTTCCACGAGAACCCGGCCAGGCTCGCGGACGCGTTCGCCAAGGCCTGGTACAAGCTGCTGCACCGCGACATGGGCCCCCTCTCCCGGTACCTCGGCCCGTGGGTTCCCGAGCCGCAGCTGTGGCAGGACCCCGTCCCCGCGGTCGACCACGAGCTGGTCGGGGCGGCGGAGATCGCCGACCTCAAGGCCAGGATCCTCTCCTCGGGGCTGTCCGTCCCGCAGCTGGTCACCACCGCATGGGCGTCGGCGGCGAGCTTCCGCGGCACCGACAAGCGCGGCGGGGCCAACGGCGCCCGGATCCGGCTCGCGCCGCAGAAGGACTGGGAGATCAACGCCCTGCCCGAGGTGGCCGAGGCGCTGCGGACCCTCGACGGGATCCGGGAGGACTTCAACGGCTCGCAGGCCGGCGGGAAGAAGGTCTCGCTCGCCGACCTGATCGTCCTGGGCGGGTGCGCGGCGGTCGAGCGGGCCGCGAAGAGCGCCGGGCACGACGTCACGGTCCCGTTCGCGCCGGGGCGCACGGACGCTTCGCAGGAGCAGACCGACGTGGAGACGTTCGCCGTGCTCGAACCGACGGCGGACGGGTTCCGCAACTACCTCCGGCCGGGAGAGAAGCTGTCGCCGGAGACCCTCCTGCTGGACCGCGCCAGCATGCTCACGCTGACCGCACCGGAGATGACGGTTCTGGTCGGTGGCATGCGGGCCCTGAACACCGGCTTCGGCGGGTCCCCGCACGGCGTCTTCACCCACCGGCCGGAGAAGTTGACCAACGACTTCTTCGTCAACCTGCTCGACATGGGTACGGAGTGGAAGGCGTCGGCCGCGGCCGAGAACGTCTTCGAAGGCCGCGATCGCGCCACGGGCGAGGTCAAGTGGACCGCCACCGCCGTCGACCTCGTCTTCGGTTCGCACTCCCAGCTGCGGGCCGTTGCGGAGGTCTACGCGGCCCAGGACGCGGGAGGGAAGTTCGTGCGTGATTTCGTGGCGGCGTGGGACAAGGTGATGAACCTCGACCGTTTCGACCTGGCCTGAGCCCGGTGTCCCGGTCGGCCCGTCATCGGCCGGCCGGGACGGTCACGTGGACGGTCGGTGGTTGTCGGGATGGCGGAGGCAGGAGGCGACGACCACCAGGGGCCACATCGACTGGATGAAGGTCACGAGGCGTTCGGCCACACCAGCGGCTCCGTGACTGTGCATTTCGATCAGGAACCAGCCCGCACCGACGCCCATGAAGGCGGTCGCCGCGACGGACGGAACGGGCCGCAGTCCCCACGGGGCGCCCATCCTGCGGTCGGCAGCCAGCACCGGCCACACCGCGAGGAGGGCGAAGCCGACCGCGACGGCTGCGCCGTGGCGCAGGGACCCGCCGCTGCTCGGCACCGGGAGCAGCGCCACCGCCAGCGCCGCAACCCCGCCGCCGCCCAGCGCCACGCGTCCGGCGAGCGCGGCTGCGCGCAGTCCCCAGGCGGTGAGCAGGTGGCAGGCGCCCAGCGCGACGAACGCTCCGGTCATCACCCCGAAGCCCGCAGCTCCGTAGGCCGCAAGGACGCTGATCGTCTGAGTGGCGGGATCGTAGCCGGGCCCTTCCAGTTGTGCCGCGATCGTCCAGCCGCCGACCAGCAGGACAGGGGCACACCCCGACGACAGCATGGCCCACCTGGGAACAGGTCGCATCGGACCACCGTAGGGCCGCCCGGTCACGGCTCCGCCCGCGCACGCGGGCAGAGCAACCCGTTTGGGCCTGCCCCGACGCATCGATCGGGCGGGCGGACGGCCGGGGCCGGGCGTGGCGACGCTCCCGGCGCGGGCGGCGGGCCACCATGGAGGAGGAAGGAGATCCGCCATGCCCGCACAGGGATCTGCAAAGCAGCCCACCACCGAACTCGACGCCCGCTACAGCTCCGCCCTCCGGCCCCGCCCCGGTGCTGCGGACGTCACCGCCACCGAGTGGGCCGAAGCCCGGCGACTGCTGACGGCCGCCGAGATCTTCTGGGTGTCCACGGTGCGGCCCGACGGCCGGCTGCACGTCACTCCCGTGATCGCCGCCTGGTACGACGGGGTGCTGTACTTCTCCACCGGCAAGGCGGAGCAGAAGGCGAAGAACCTCGCTCACAACGCGCACTGCGCGCTGACCACCGGGGGCAATTCGCTCACCGAAGGGCTCGACCTCGTGCTCGAGGGCAAGGCGGAGCAGGTCACCGATCCCGCGCTGCTGGAGGAGGTGATCACGGCGTACGAGACGCAGTACGGGGCGCACATCACCTCCTCCGAGGGCACCTTCCACGGGATGGGGGACTCGTTCCGGAAGGGGGAGGCGGTGGTCTTCGCGGTGGCTCCGGCCAGCGCGTACGGCTTCGGTCGGGACGACGGCGTCTACAGCCACACGCGGTGGACGTTCTGACCGGTGCGGCTCCCGGGTGCCGGGGGTCGACGACCGTGCTCAGCCGGCGCCGGCGCCGAACCACTCGGGCAGGTGCGCGAGCAGATCCTGCTGGTCGTCACCGACCCACGCCACGTGGCCGTCCGGCCGCAGCAGGACCGCGGGTACGTCGAGTTCCGCGCTGACGTCGACGACGTGGTCGACCCGGTCCGCCCAGCCCTCCACCGAGAGCCGACCGGTCCGGTCGAGCAGCAGTCCGCGGCCGCCGTGCATCAGGTCGTACAGGCGCCCCTGCGCCAGCTGCACGTCCCGCAGCCGGCGGCCGAGCAGGTCGTGGCCCTCGCCGAGGTCGTAGCGGACGCCGACCGCGGTGATCATCTCGGTCACGTAGCGGTTCACCTCCTCGAAGTCCATCAGCTTCGAGAACAGCTCGCGCAACGCGGTCGCGCCCGGATCGGATCCCAGCAGCGTGATCTGCGCGCGGGTGTTCTCCAGCACGCGGGCGCCCACCGGGTGCCGTTCGGCGTGGTAGCTGTCCAGCAGCCCTTCCGGCGCCCAGCCGCCCACCTCGGCAGCCAGTTTCCAGCCGAGGTTGAACGCGTCCTGGATGCCGAGGTTGAGCCCCTGCCCGCCGGTCGGCGGGTGGATGTGCGCCGCGTCGCCGGCCAGCAGCACCCGGCCGACCCGGTAGCGCTCGGCCTGCCGGGTGGCGTCGCCGAAGCGGGACAGCCAGCGCGGCGAGTGGGCGCCGAAGTCGGTGCCCGCGAACGCCCGCAGCTGCTGCTTGAACTCCTCGAGGGTCGGCGCGGCCGGACGGTCCTCCGACACTCCGTCGGCGGGGACGACGATGCGGTACGCCCCCTCCCCGAGGGGGGTGGCCCCGAACCGCAGCTGGGTCTTGCGGACTTCCGCGACGACGGCGGCGATCGTCGCCGGATCCCCGGTCAGTTCCATGTCGCCGAGCAGCGTTTCGACCTTCGCGGGCTCGCCGGGGAAGCCGACGCCGATCAGCTTGCGCACCGCACTGCGGCCACCGTCGCACCCGACGAGGTAGCGCGAGCGCAGCTGCGTGCCGTCCGCGAGCTCGACGGTCACCCCGCCCCCGGGCCCGGCCCCGTCCCCTTCTTCGGACTGGCTCAGCCCGACCACTTCGCAGCCGCGCCGGATCTCCGTGCCCAGTTCGAGGGCACGCTCGTTGAGCAGCCGCTCGGTGACCGGCTGCGGCGTGGCGAGGCCGTACGGGTGGGCCGTGTCCAACCGGTCCGGCCACGGCTTGAGGATGCCGCCGAAAAGACCGCCGACCTGGAACTTCTCACTGACCGCGAGGAACCGGTCCAGCAGACCGCGCTGGTCCATCATCTCGACGCTGCGCGCGTGCAGGCCCTGCCCCCGGGACTGGGAGGTCGGCTCGGTCAGCTTCTCCAGCACGACCACGTGCACACCGTGCAGCCGCAACTCGCCGGCCAGCATCAGGCCGGTCGGTCCGCCGCCGGCAACGATCACGTCGATCAACACAACTCCCATGAGTTTCCGCAGGTCCTGGCTTGGAGTGGCGATTCTGCGGCACGACCGGGGTCTTGCCGCAAGACCCCCGGTGCGCCATACCTTGAGAGTGGCAAGGAGTGGGAAGACCTCCTTGCCTTTGTCGTTTCCCCGCGTGGACCAATCAGGTCTGCGGCCGCGCCGACAGCCCTCGGCGCAGGCACTCGGCGAGGCGGATCGCGATGCCGCCGTCCGGGTCCAGGGCGGGGTTGAAGATCGTGACGTCAAGACCGCACGCCCGCTCGTCGGCGAGGGCCGTGCCCAGTACCTGTTCCAGCTCGAGCCAGGTCAGACCGCCCGGGAGCCGGTAGTCGACGGCCGGCATGAGTTCGTCGTCCAGGACGTCCGCGTCGAGGTGGACCCAGTAGCCGGAGGTGTCGCCGTCGGTGAGCAGGCGGACCGCCCGGCGGGCGGCCCCGGCGGCCCCGGCCGCGCGGACGGCGGCGAGGTCCATCGCGTGCAGGAGCGGCGGCAGCTGCTGCATCCCGGCCTCGGCGGACTCGGCGGAGTCCCGGAAGCCGAAGGCGACGACGTCCTCGTCCCGGAGCAGGGGCCTGCGGCCTTCGAGGTCGGTGAGCAGGCGTGGGCCCCGGCCCGTGGCCAGGGCGAGTTCCATCGACGCCACCTGACCGGTCGGCTCGGCCGACGGCTGGTAGAAGTCGGTGTGCCCGTCGAGGAACAGCAGTCCGTGGCGTCCGCGGCGGCGCAGGGCGAGGAGGTTGCCCAGCAGGATGCTGCAGTCACCGCCCAGGACCACGGGAAGGCGACCGGAGTCGAGGACACCGCCCACCGCGTCGGCGAGACGCACGGAGTACTGGGCGATGCCGACCGGGTTGAGGACCCCGGTCTCTGCGTCGCGCCCCGGGTCGTACGCCGGGGCTTCGACCCGGCCGGCCCGTACCAATCCGGGAAGGGCCGACAGGCCGGCGTCGAGCAGCGCCCCCGGCAGGTCCTCGACTCCGGAGGGCCAGAGGCCGAGAGTGGACGGCGCCTCGATGACCGCTGCTTGCTGCACGTCCCACGCCCTTCGCTCACCGCCGGCCGGTCTCCGGTCTCCGGTGGGCACCCGGTCGAACACCTCCACCGTAGGCCCACGCCCCCGTACGCGAAGGCCGGCCGGTGTCAGGTGCGGAAAAAAGTCCGGCGCGGGCGGCAACCTCCGGGCGGGTCGCGCGTCGTGCGGGGTGAAGGGCGCATTTCCGCTCCCTTCACCCGACCCTGGAGATCCACGTGAAGAACCTCAGGCACGTTTGTGGTGCGGCCGTCGCCGCCGGAGTGCTCGCCGCCCTCGCCGCCGCCCCGGCCCAGGCCGACTCCGCCGTCCCGGCGCCCGCCGTCGCGTCGGCCACCCCGGCTCCCGCGCCCGCCACGAGCGTCGAGCCCACCGGGCCGTCCGAGGCAGCCCCCTCGGTCCAGCCCTCCAGCGCGCCGTCCGAGGCACCGTCCGCGGCTCCGTCCGAGGGTCCCCGCGTGGAGGTCCCGGGCGCACCGGCCGCCGAGGGATCCGAGGCGCCGACGCCCGCCCCCGCCGACGGCTCCGCGCCGGAACTCGCGCATACTGGCTCGACCGCGACCACCGCCGCCCTCGGCGCCGGAGCCGCCGTGCTCATCGCCGCCGGCGCCGGATCCCTGTATGCCGTACGGCGGCACCGCGCGCACAACTGACGTGCCCCACCCGAGGAACCCTGTGCTCCACCTCGCCGTACCGCAGCCCGCGCCGCTGTCCGCGCCCGCACCGCACGGCTTCCGCCGTGCGGTGCGGGGCCTGCTGGCCGGGCTGCTGCGCCGCGACCGCCTCGTCCACTCGCGGAACAGGGGTGGTCCGGCCCCGGCCGTGCAGCCGTACGCCGCCGACGGGGACGGCCTGCCCCCCGGCGAGCCGCCTCCCACGGTCAGCGCGCTCTACCACGCGCACCGGCTGCGCATGGTGCGCCTGGCCGTGCTGCTCGTCGACGACCTGGCCACTGCCGAGGACGTCGTGCAGGACGCCTTCACCGCCCTCTACCGGCGCCACGGCGAGCACATCCACGAGGTCGACAACGCCCTGGGCTACCTGCGCACGGCCGTCGTGAACACGTCCCGTTCGGTGCTGCGCCGCCGCCGCACGGCCCGCGCCTGGACCCCGCCGGCCCCGGCGGACGTCCCCTCCGCCGCGGACTACGTCGTCCTGGACGAGGCCCACCGCGAGGTGCTGGCCGCGCTCGGACGGCTGACCCCGCGCCGCCGCCAAGTGCTGGTCCTGCGGTACTGGGCCGACCTCAGCGAGGCCGAGATCGCCACGACCCTCGGCATCAGCCGGGGTGCGGTGAAGTCGAACGCGAGCCGCGCCCTGGACGCGCTGGAGAAGATCCTGGAGGGCCGGGTATGACCCGCGAACACGAGCACGTTCACGACCGGGGTGCAGCAGTGCGGCGGCCCGTCGAGCGGCGGCTGCGCGAGGCCTTCGCGGTACGCGCCGAGAGCGTCACCGTCCGGGACCTGCGTCCCGCGGACCCGCCCGGCCCGCACCTGCGGCGGCTGCCCCTGGAGCGGCTGCGCCGACTGGGCCTGCCGCTGGCGGGACTGGCCACCGCCGCCGCCGTGGCGGCCGGCTACCTGGCCCTCGCCCCCGAGCCGTCGGCGCCGCGGCCCGTACCGCCGGCCGCCCCGCCGGAGATCACCGCACCCGGGCCGGACCCGGCCCCGTCCCGGCGGCGGACCACGCCCACTCCGGCGCCGGCGGAGTCCGCACCCGTACCCCCGGAGGCCTCCGCGGGCCCGTCCGCGGGGCCGACCGCAGGCCCGTCCACGGGCCAGGAGTCCCGGCCGTCGGCCTCACCGCGGGACGGGGTCTCCTCGGAGCCCCTGCCGCCCGCACCACCGCCGTCGGTGGAGCCGACCCCGCGGTCCTGAGTCCGCGACCGCGGCCGGAGCAGCGCGGCGGGGGCTATTCCGCGGGCCGTGCGCACACGGGCGCGTCGCCGTCCTCCGCGCGCGGCCAGTGCCTTCCCTCCAGCGCTTCGGCGCTGCGGTTGAGCCGGACCAGTACGTCCTCCAGCGCCCGGACCTCGTCCGGCGACCAGGTGGCGACCAACCGGGCCAGGCACGAGCGGTTGACCTCGCGGTCGTCGGCGAGCCTGCGCGCGCCCTCCTCGGTGATCCGCAGCTTGCGGGCCATCCCGCCTTCCGGGTCCGCGACCCGCTCGGCCAGGCCGCAGCGCAGCAGGGCCGCCGTCTGCCGGTTCACGGTCGACGCGTCGAGCGCGAAGGCCTCCGCCAGCTGTCCGATGGACATGGGGCCCTGGGTCTCGATCCGGCTGAGCAGCAGGTAGGCGGAACGGTCCAGACGCCCGGGGTCGCGCTCCCGGCGTGCCAACACCTGGTGCCGCGAGAGCAGCATGAGCTCCCGCTCCAGTCTTTCCAGCACCGCGCCTCCCGCTCGTTTCCGGCGCTCCATTATCCCGGGTCCCCGGGCCCTGCGAACCGTGCAGGGCGCAGGCCCGCTCCTCCCCCGCCCGCAATATGCATGATACATATCGTGTGTACTATGCATTTCCCCGTGTCGGCCAGCCCCAGGCCGTTCCCCTCGGCCCCGGACCCGCACTGCCCCCGGGCCCGAGCCTGACCAGGAGGACCCGCATGACCCTCACCACCTCCCCCGCCTCCCGCGCGGCCGAGATCCTGTCCCGGCCGGTCACGCTGAACGGCCTGACCGTCCCCAACCGCATCGTGATGGCACCGATGACGCGCATGTTCTCCCCCGGCGGCGTGCCCGGGGAGGACGTGCAGTCGTACTACGCCAGTCGCGCCGCCGCGGGCGTGGGACTGATCGTCACCGAGGGGACGTACGTCGGCCACGAGTCGGCCGGGCAGAGCGACCGTGTGCCGCGCTTCCACGGGGAAGAGCAGCTGGCCGGGTGGGCGAAGGTCGCCGAGGCCGTTCACGAGGCGGGCGGCACGATCGTGCCGCAGCTGTGGCACATCGGCATGGTGCGCAAGCAGGGCGAAGCGCCGTACCCCGACGCCCCCGCGCTCGGCCCCTCCGGGGTCCGTGTAGACGGCACCGAGGGCACGGGCAAGGCGATGACCCTGCGCGACCTGGACGACGTCATCGGCGCCTTCGCCGAGGCCGCAGCCGCGGCCGAGCGCATCGGCTTCGACGGCGTCGAGCTGCACGGCGCCCACGGCTACCTCCTCGACCAATTCCTGTGGGCGCGGACGAACCGCCGTACCGACGCCTACGGCGGCGACGCGGTGGCCCGTACCACCTTCGCGGCGGAGATCGTGGCTGCGGTCCGCGAGGCCGTCTCCCCCGAATTCCCGGTCATCTTCCGCTACTCGCAGTGGAAGCAGGAGGCCTACGACGCCCGGCTCGCCGAGACCCCGGAGGAGCTGGAGGCGATCCTGGCCCCGCTCGCCGCGGCCGGCGTCGACGCCTTCCACGCCTCCACCCGCCGCTACTGGCTCCCGGAGTTCGAGGGCTCGGACCTGAACCTCGCCGGCTGGACCAAGAAGCTCACCGGCAGGCCCACCATCACCGTCGGCTCGGTCGGCCTCAACGGCGACTTCCTCCGCGCCTTCGCGGGCGAGGGTGCGGCGCTCGGCGACATCGACAACCTCCTCGACCGCCTGGAGCGCGACGAGTTCGACCTGGTCGCCGTGGGCCGCGCCCTGCTGCAGGACCCGCAGTGGGCGGCGAAGGTGCTGGGAAACCGGTTCGACGAGCTGGAGCCGTACGACGCGGCGGCGCTGAGGACGCTGAGCCGGTAACTCCCCGTCCGGGTCGGGCTGCGCGCCACGCGAAGTGGCGCGCAGCCTACGCAAGGGCCGCGAGGACGAGTTCCGCGTCCGAGTCGCCGGCCGCCGCCGCGCGGTGGAGCACCCGGCGGAGTTCGGGCAGGTCGGCAGGGGTCGTGAGAACCGTCGCGAGGGCGACCGCTGCCGACGTGTCGCCGTCGGCAGCGGCGATTCGCCACTGTGCCGCGGCCTCCTGCGGCCGGTCCGCCAGGCTCAGCACGTGCCCGAGGTGGAAACGCGCGTGCCGGTGCCCGTGCAGGGCCGCCTCGCGGAAGAACGGCTCCGCGTCCGCGAAGCGCTCCTGGCTCTTGAGCAGCAGTGCCAGGTTGAGCAGCGCGCTCGTGATGCCCGCCTCGACCGCGCGCCGGTACAGGGGCTCGGCGCGTTCGGGACGGCCGCCGTCCCGGTGCAGGTTGGCCAGGTTGTACAGGGCCCGCGCGTCGCCCGCGTCGATCGCCCGGTGGTACCAGGCCGTCGCCTCCTCCGGCCGTCCCGTGGCCTTCAGGACGTTGGCCAGGCAGAAGACCGCTTCGGCGTCGCCCGCCCCGGCCCGTGGCCGGAGCAGCGGCTCGGCCTCCGTCCAGCGTCCTGCTTCCATGAGCAGCAGGGCCCTGTTGACGAGCCCGTCGAGGTCTCCGGACGCCTCGGCACGCGCGTACGCCGCCATCGCCTCTTCGGGCCGGCCCAGGTCGGAGAGCAGTACTCCGAGGTTGTACTCGGCGTCGTCAGCGCCTCCCAAGGCGGCGCTGCGCAGGCATACTTCGGCGTGTTCGAGCTCGCCGCGCTCCCTGAGCAGCAGGCCGAGGTTGTTCCACGCCGCAGCATGGCCGAGCATGCCGGCCTGCTGGTAGGCCTCGGCCGCCTCGTCGGGGCGGCCGGTCGCGTGCAGGAGGTTGCCGAGGTTCAGGAGCTCGGTGGGTGCCGTCATGTCCGCCTCCGTACGGTAGACGCGCTCGGCTTCCTCGTACCGGCCGAGGTCGGCCAGGACGACTGCGAGGTTGTTGGCGGCCCGGCGGATCCCCGCATCGGTGAGGATCCGCCACAGCGCGACCGCCGTGGCCGGGTCCTGCCGGGTCGCGTTCGCGGCCACCTTGAAGGCACCGTCCAGGTCGTCGACGCCCAGGACGGCGCCGAACCAGGTGGCCGAGGGGACGGGGGCCGCTTCCTCGCTCGCGGCGTCGACGAGATGGGGGTGGACCTCCCAGGCATCGCCGCCTGCCGGCAGCAGCATGCTGCTGATGCCGCAGCGGGGCCGTGCGGCCCAGGCCAGGGCGTCCGCGGCCGATTCCGGTCGCAGCATCGCACCGCCGCCCTCGGCGAGATAGGGAGCGTGAGCGCCGAGCAGCAGGGCGGTCGGCAGCGGGCCTTCGAGGCCGGCGCGGCGGAGGTCGATGCCGGCCCGGATGAGTGCGGCGCCGCGCGGGCTGCCGCCGGCCCGGTCGGCCTTCTTCAGCTCGCGCCAGAGCCGGGGGCCGGCGACGAGGTACTCGGCGACTCCGATGACGGGGTCCCGGCCCGCCGCACGCGCCACGCGTGCGTCGGAGGAGGTACGGGCCCGGGCGCGTTCGGCAGGGGTCCAGCGGCGGGCGAGCTCGAACTCCGCCATCCGGCGGACCGCTTCCGAGTCCTGCCAGAGCTCGTACGCCGACGTGCTCACCGTGCCCAGGACACAGCTCCCTGCCGTGCTGACGTCCCGCAGGGCGGGGGCGCTGAGGCAGCCGTCGCCGAGGTAGCGCTCCAGCGCATCGAGCCACAGCACGCACGGCTCTCCGTACGCGGCGATGGCGGCGGTCAGCGCGGGCACCTCGGCGGGGTGTGCCGGCCGTACGAAACGATGCCCGGGCAGCTCGTCGTGCAGAGCCTGGAAGAGGCTTCGCGTCTTGCCGGCGGCGGAGTCTCCCGCGACGAGCACGGCGTCGCCGCTCTCACCGGCCCGGCGGACCGCGGCACGCAGGTCAGGGTCGATGTCGCGCGGTACGTAGCCGGGGACTCCGTCGCCGTCGGCACGGTGGACTCCCGCATCGAGCGGTCCGACGTCGCGTACGAGCGGCCAGAACGCCGGGTCGGGACACCACTCCGACGCAGGGAAGAGCCCGCCGATGGCCGGGTTCTGCAAGGAGGTCCGCTGCAGCCAGTCCAGGCCGTGGAACGACAGCGGAAACGGATACGCCCCGCGCAGGCCGTCGAACCAGGCGCGCTCCTTGTGGGTCATGTTGACCGGTGCGACGAGGGTCCATCGCACCGGGCCCACGTGCGCGGCAACACGGTCCAGCGAGTCCCGTACCTGCCGCTGCTGGGGCGGCCCGATGCGGCGGAACGCCTTCATCTGGAAGACGTGCCGCCCGCCACCGGGCAACGGAACGAACGCGTCGACTCCCCGGTCGCCTCCGGCGCCGTCCACGCACACCAGGTCCGGATGAACCATCCCCAGCAGCACTGCCACTGCGGCCTCGAACGCCAGCGGCTCCCCTGCCAGCAGCTGCCAGCGTGACATTCCACCCATGGGCGGATTGTGCCGCCCCCGGCCTGCGCGCACGGGCGATCCGGGCAATCCCGGGTGGACCGCGACCACGGCGCGCCGAACGTCCGCCCCGGGCGGAGGCAGTGACAGCGGCTATCCGGCGCTGATCGCGGACAGGTGCGCGGTGCCGTCGCGCAAGGCGGTGATGCGGACCTGTCCTGCGGGGAAGGGGTCCCTGCCGTTCGGGCCGGGAACCTGCGCGAAGGGCGTCCAGGAGCCGTCCGGCTTCCTGATGTCGTGCCAGACCCGCCCGTCGAGCCCGACCGCCACGATCTGGGCGGAGCCGTCGGGCATCCCCGCGATGCCGATCGCGCTGGCGCCCATGGTGGCCGTGGTGACTCCCCTCGGGGCCCGGAAGCCGGTCCAGGAGCCGTCGGGGCGGCGCAGTTGGTGGTAGACCATGCCGTCGAGCCCGATCGCGAGGACCTGGGACGAGCCGTCGGGCATGCCGGTGATCGCGAGGGCGGGCCCGGCGAACGCCGGGGCGCCGTTGTAGCCGGCCAGGCGTCCCCAGCCCGTCCACGATCCGTCACGCCTCCGGATGCAGTGGTGCATCGCCCCGTCAGTGGCGTAGCCGAGGAGCTGCGCGGATCCGTCGGGCATCGCGGCGATCGACACCTTCGTCGCGCCCCAGCGGCTCGTCGCGGTCAGGCCGCGCACGGGCCGGAACCCGGGCAGGCCGCCGTCGGCGCGGCGCACCTGGTGGTAGGTGGTGCCGTCCATGGCCGTCGCCACGATCTGGCAGGTTCCGTCGGGGAATCCGGCGATGTCCGCTTCCCGGACGGCGAATTCGCCCGCGCCGCCGTCCGGTCCCG
The DNA here is from genome assembly GCF_055602345.1 of Streptomyces sp. NPDC037401. Lineage (NCBI taxonomy): Bacteria > Bacillati > Actinomycetota > Actinomycetes > Kitasatosporales > Streptomycetaceae > Streptomyces > Streptomyces sp. NPDC037401. The sequence goes on along the minus strand of NZ_JBVJWO010000017.1, from coordinate 113,943 downwards.
CGATCCGCTGCCAGGGCCGGAGCGTGGCCGGGCCGCGTACGGCGGTCAGCCACAGGCTGTTGTCGGGGGCGATGCCCAGGACCTGGACGGAGCCGTCCGCCATGCCGGCCACGGCGGTCCGGAGCCCTGCGAAGGAGGAGTCCGCGCCGGCGGCGCCGGGCAGCGGGCGCATGCTGCTCCACGTCCCGTCGGGCCGGCGCTCGGAGTGGAAGAGGGCGCGCTGCTCGACGGAGTACGGGGGCAGCGCCGCGGAGTAGAACCAGACCGGGTTGGTGATCGCCACCAGCTGGTCCAGCGTGGTGGAAGCGGGTTTGGGCCGGCGTACCTCGGCACGGGCGAACAGGGAGGCCTTGCCCCAGCCGCGCCAGTGGAGACGTCCCCTGCCGCTGCCGTCGATCCAGGTGGCGGCCATGATGCCCCACTCGGTGTACAGCGTGGCGATGCTGTCCGGTGCGCCCGTGACGTCGAGGGTGACGTCGACGGCGTCGAAGAACTTCAGGGGCAGCTCGTCTCCGGGTCCCGCGGCCGCCCCGCCGGCACGGGCCGTGAGGTCGACCGTGACCGCCGGGGACTCGACGGCGTAGGACCGGCCCATGCGCAGGGCGTCCAGGATGGCGGGGGTGGACAGGCTCGTGGCACGCACGACGTTGTGGGGCCGGCCGACGATGTCGGCGGGGCTGTGGGCGTCGCTGTTGCCCACGGCCGCGATGCGCTTTCCGAGGCACAGCATGGCGTGCCAGGCGACGATGTTGGCGGCGTCGTCCAGGGTCCACGGTCCGTTCCACACCTCCAGCGCGTCGACGCGGTCGAGGCCGAACTCCCAGAAGGAGCCGGGGGCGGGCGTGAGCGGGTGGGCGGCGATCGTGAGTCCGCCCAGGCTGTGGACCCGCCGGGCGCGGCTGTCGAACGCCCCCGCGTCGCGGGGGCCGTAGCGCCAGTCCACCCACTCGCCCTGGGGCAGTCCGACGGCCAGCCAGTGGCCGTGCCGGGTGGTGACCTCCTCGGCGTTGATGACCAGCAGGTCGGTCGGGATGTTCCCGCGCCACGTCAGGCCGGTGGAGCTGGTGTTGTGGTCGGACGTGGCGATGAAGTCCAGCCCCTCGTGGCGGGCGGCTTCGACGATCTGGTCCACCGTGCGCTGTCCGTCGGAGTGCACGCTGTGCAGGTGCAGGTCGCCCCGGTACCACCCGGGTCCCCGCCCTGCGACCGTGGTCGGCAGGATGTCGTACGGGGGCCGGGGCAGCGGGTCTCCGTGGTGCAGGGTGACGTCGATCTGCCAGGCCATGCCGCCGGTGCTGCCGACCATCGGCCCGAGGATGACGGACCAGGTGCCCGGCTCGATGGGCCCGGGCACGTACCCCGGGGTGGCGTCCGCTCCGGAGAGGGTGAACTCGGAGCGCTGGCTGCCCGACCAGCCGCGGAAGCGCGTCGGCCCGAAGATGCCGGTGTCCAGGATGCCCGCGGCCCTGTCGTAGGAGGAGGAGACCGAGATCCGCTGCACTCCGGCGGGGACGTCGAAGGCGACGTACGCCCACTGGTCGTTGCCGTACGGGGAGCGGCCCTGGTAGGTGGTGGTCACCGCGCCGGTCCCCCGGCCCCGCGTCGCCGCGTGCGCGAGGGGTGCGGGAACGGCCGCGGCGGCTCCGCCTGCGGCGAGCAGGGCACCCAGCCGGAGCAGGGCCCGGCGCTCGACGTCGCGGTCGGGGGTGGGGCGCGGGCTGGGGCGCGGGCTGCGAACCGCGTCGGGCAGGGGGTTCGGGGGTCGGTCACTCAGCACAGCCGGGCTCTCCGTTCACGTGACGTGGCGTGTCGTGGAAGGCGTGCAGGCGCGAAGTGCGGGGTGCAGGGTGCAGGGTGCGGGGTGCGATCGGAGGGCGGGCGGGCGAATCTGCGCCGCATCGCCGGGCCGGCGGCAGGGCAGGCCCTCTCCTCCGAGTCGTTCGAACGAACAGTAGGGCAGGGGCCGTTGGAGGACAATGACGCGAGCAGGCATCCGCACGCGGTGGCGGCGCCTCGCGCAGGGGCCTGACGGCCGACCGCGGCGCCGCGGGTGCGCTCGTGTCAGCCGGTCGGTCCATGGTGCCGAGCCGGGACGGGTCCGGGGGCCCTCGGGGCGTTACCGTCGCAGGCATGAGTGCCGACCCCGCAGCCGCGACCGCGGCCTGTCCGGAATGCGCCCGGCTGCGCCAGACCGTGCATCAGCCCGCTCCCGCCACGGGAGCCCAGGCCCACCGGGACGCACCCGGGCCGCCCGGGCCGCTGACCAGGCTGGCGCGCCACGTGGCCAACCGTCACCTCGACCTCCTCCCCGGATGGGTTCGGGACTGCGCCCGTTGCGACGAGCTCAGCGGGGCGCTGAGACAGGCGGCGGACATGGGGTTGCTCGGCGCCGGGGCAGCACAGGTGGGTGCCGAACACCGCGCCCTCCACCTGCTCGGCGTCCCGGACGGGCACGTCCCCTGACCGGCCCTCGACCGGGCTCCGCTGCGGCCGGAGACGGCCGGTCCAGCCGGCCTGGCGGGGCCTAGCGGCGGGACCGCTGGGCTTCGACGATCTGCCGCAGGGAGCCGTCGAAGCCGCCGCGCGCCTGGACCCGCTCCGCGAAACGCGGGAACTGGCCGGCCACCGCACTCAGCAGCCGCAGCTCCAGCGGTGCCACGTTCAGTTCGCACAGGTCGCGGCGGACTGCCCGTACGACGCCTTCGGCCACCTGGCCGGGGGTGACGGTCCTGATGCGGTTCGGCGTGGCGGCACCGGTCTCCGCGAACATGCCGGCGTCGCGGACGAAGCCGGGCTGGACCAGGGACACCCCCACCCCGGTGCCGCCGAGGTCCTGGCGCAGGGCGAGGGCGAATCCGCGCAGCCCAAACTTCGTCGCGTTGTACAGGGACGAGGACTTGGTCGCCGCCTTGCCGGAGATGGAGCCGACCAGCACGATGTGGCCGCGGCCGCGGGCGACCATGTGGGCGGCGAGCAGGCGGGAGAGCACGATGGGCGCGCGGAGGTTGACGTCGAGGGCGCGGTCGAGCTATTCCTCGGTGTAGTCGAGGAGTTCACCGCTGGCCGGCAGGGCCGCGTTGGCGACCAGGACGTCCGTGTCGGCGCACGTCTCGGCGAGCCGGGCGACGTCGGCCCGGACGGCGAGGTCGGCGACCACGGCACGCGCACCATAGGCGTCCGAGGCGGTTTTGAGGGCCTCTTCGCGCCGGCCCGTGACCGTGAGGCGGGCCCCGTGCGAGGCCAGGCTCGAGGCCAGGGCCGCTCCGATGCCTCCCGTGGCCCCGGTGAGCAGAACGTTCGATCCGGATATGTCCATGACGACTCCCGTCTACTGTTCGTTCGAACGAACAGTAGGGAGGGCCGCGGCTCCGTGTCCACACCGCCGCCCGCCAACTCCCCTCCCGGGCCTGGGCAATGGCCTCGGACAATGGGGCAGAATGCCGCCATGCCCCATGCTTCCGACACCCGCCAGAGAATCATCGACGCCGTGCTGCGGATCATCGGGCAGGACGGGATCGCCGCCGTGACCAACCGGCGCATCGCCAAGGAGGCCGCGGTCTCGCTCGGTTCCGTCACGTACCACTTCGCCACGCAGCACGAGCTCCTGCGGGAGAGCCTGTTGCACTTCGTGGCCGAGGAGACCCGGCACTTCACGGCCCTTGCCGACGACTGCTCCGACGAACGCCTCGACATCCGGCAGGCGGCCGAGGTGGTGGCGCAGGTCGCGGGCGGCAACGCCTTCGACAGCCGCCACATAGCCCCGTTCGAACTGTACGTCCAGGCCGGCCGGGACGAGCGGCTGCGTGCCGCCGCGGCCGAATGCTTCGCCGCCTACGACCTGCTGGCCGCCCGCATTCTGACCGACCTCGGCGTGCCGGACGCGCAGAAGCTGGCCGGCGCCGCAGTGGCGCTGGTCTTCGGCCAGCAACTGCGCCGCCTGGCCACCGGAGCCCCCGCCGAGGAGCTCGTCGACGCACTGCTGATCCTCACTCAGCTCGCCCCCTCGGAGTCCTAGGGAGTACGACTCGCCCGGCCCTCGGCATCGAGACCGGGGGCCGGGCGGCGTGCGGCGGGTGCCGGACCGTCAGCAGGTGATGGTGACCTCGTGGACGACCGGCCTGGCCGTCCAGGGGAACGCCGCGACGCCGAGGGTGCCGCGGATGGTCGAGCCGCAGGGGACGGTGCTGGTCAGACCGCGCACCTCGGTGGTCGGGGGGATGAAGAGGACCGGCCCGGTCCGGGTCTCGGGCGCGGCGCTGCCGACGACTTCCGCGGTCAGCGTCGTGAACAGCTCCTTCCGCGCGGGCGCCGGGCTGCCCGGGGAGGGCGGGCCGGCGAGGGAAACCTTGCCGTAGATCTCGACGGTGGTGCCGGTGACGTCGGCGCACACCTTGGTGGCCAGACCCGCCTGGAGGCCCGTACTCCCGCAGGACGTGACGGTCTCGGTGGCGTTCTGGGTCGGCGTGACTGCGCCGGCGGGGGCGATCGCTAAGACGGTCAGACCTGCGACGCCGGCCGCGAGAAGAGCGAAGCGGCTCATGGGAAATCTCCTTGTTGTCGTCGCCGCCCGGGCTCCCCCCGAGCGGCGTATGACATGTGATATTTCACGTGGCATGGGAACACGAGGTGGCGCGCACGTGAACTCCCCCCACCCTCCGGGCGGCCTTCCCGCAACAGGGATCTGACGTCGATTCGGGCGGCCGGCCGTCGTCGGGGGCGGCGGCTCCGGCGATTGTCAGTGGTCCACGAGAGGATCACTGACATGACGATCCTTTCCGCCGATGAGGCGTTGTTCAGCATGTCCGGTCGCGCCGAGTACGAGGCTGCGCTCCAGCGGCTGCGCGGGGCTTCGCAGGCGTATTACGGCGACGGCGACAGCCGTCTGGACGACGCCTCGTACGACCGGCTCCGGCTGGCCGTCCTGGCCTGGGAGGAGGCGAACCCTTCCGAGGTCTCCCCCGACTCCCCCACCGGCCTGGTCGCCGACGGTGCGGCCCCGGCCGGCGACGTCGCGCACACCACCCGCCTGCTGAGCCTGGACAACGTCTTCGACGCCGAGGGCCTGGTTGCCTGGGGCGCCTCCGTGCAGCGCCGTCTGGGCCGCGCCCCGGCGGGCGGGTTCACGGTCGAGCCGAAGATCGACGGCGCGGCCGTGGCCGCCCGGTACCGCGGCGGCCGCCTCGTCCAGATCATCACCCGCGGCGACGGAAGCCACGGCGAGGACATCAGCCACGTCATCGGCCAGATCGACGGCCTGCCCGAGCAGCTGGCCGAGCCGGCCACCGTCGAGGTGCGCGGCGAAGTCGCTTTCACCCAGGAGCAGTTCGAGACGGCGAACGCCGTCCGGACGGCACACGGCGCACAGGTCTTCGCCAATCCCCGCAACGGCACCGCGGGCACGCTGAGGGCGAAGGACCGGCCGTACCGGCTCCGGATGACGTTCTGGGCCTACGGCGCGGTCGCACTGGACGGCGTGGCGTTCCTGCCCGCCGGGACCACGCACGCCGAGACGCTGGCCGCCGTGGCCGCGGCCGGGGTGCAGACGACTGCGGCCTCCCCCGCCGGGCTCCACGTCGTCGCCGACCTCGCCGGGGCGCAGCGGCAGATCGACGCCATCGCCGCGATGCGCGCGGAGCTGCCCGTCGGCATCGACGGCGTGGTCGTCAAGCTGGACGACGCGGCCGAGCAGGAGGAGGCCGGGTTCGGGTCCCGCTTCCCGTACTGGGCCATCGCGGTCAAGCTGCCCGCGGTCGAACGGCAGACGGTGCTGGAGGACGTCGTGTGGGACGTGGGCCGCACCGGGGTCCTGGCCCCGACGGCGGTCCTCGCCCCGGTCGAGCTCGACGGCTCCACCGTCACCCGGGCCACGCTCCACAACCCCGCCGACATCCGGCGCCGCGACCTCCACATAGGCGACACCGTGACGGTGTACAAGGCCGGCGACATCATTCCGCGCGTCCAGGCGGCCGTGGTCCGGCTCCGGCAGGCCGGAGCGGTGCAGGTGCCGCTGCCCGACGCGTGCCCCCGCTGCGGCGGGGAGATCGACAAGCGGCAGGAGCGCTGGCGGTGCGCGAAGGGCACGTCGTGCGCGCTGCCGGCGCTGATCGAGTACGCCGCCGGGCGCGAGATGCTCGACATCGACGGACTCGGCAAGACGTACGTGGCTGCCCTGGTCGAATCCGGCGACGTCACCGACGTCGCCGACCTCTTCGCGCTCTCCGCCGACCGGCTCGCCCTCGCGTCCGGCAGCTCCAAGCGGGCCGCCAAGCTCGCCGAGCAGATCACAGCGGCCAAGTCCCGCCCGCTCAGCCGCGTGTTCTGCGCCCTGGGAGTGCTCGGCACCGGCCGCAGCATGTCCCGGCGCATCGCCCGGCACTTCGGCACGATGGACGCGATCCGGCGGGCCGACGCCACCGCGATGCAGGACGTGGAGGGGATCGGCCCGGAGAAGGCACCGGTCATCGTCGAGCAGGTCGCCTCCCTCGCCCCGGTCATCGACAAGTTGATCGCCGCGGGCGTCAACATGACCGAGCCCGAGGACCCGTCGGCGGCGCAGGGCGGCGCAGGACCGCTGGAGGGCAAGGTCGTCGTGGTGACCGGCAGGATGACCGGGGCGCTGGAAGGCCTCGGCCGGTCCGAGATGAAGGCCCTCATCGAGAAGGCGGGCGGACGCGCGGGCAGCAGCGTCAGCAGCAGGACCGGCATCCTGGTCGCCGCGCCGTCCGAGAACGGCAAGCCGAGCTCGAAGGCGGTCAAGGCCGCCGAGCTCGGCGTCGAGGTCCTCGTACCGGAGGCGTTCGCCGAGCTGGTCGCCGACTTCCTGACCTGAGCCGACCCGGTACCGGGAGAAGGGCCCCGCCTCCGGCCCGTGCACGTGCTGCTCGTGTTCGTGCGCGTGCTGCTCGTGCTCTTTGCAGCCGGTCAGCCCGTGGACTGGATGCCGGTGGCCCAGCCGTTCGGGGCCACCTCGGTCCTGGCTCCGTCGCCGGTTCCCTGCGCCGTGCCCGCGCAGACGAGCAGCGCTCCCTCGCCGGCGGTCGCCCGCATGTCGGCCTTGCCGTCGAGGTTCGCGTCACCACCGCTGGCGATCAGCGGGCGGATGGCCTTGGAGTACCCGAAGCCGTACTCGACCCGCGCCCCGAACGGAAAACGTGCCCGTGCCGCTGCCCCGGTACGGCCACAGCTGTCCGTCACCCGCGTCACGGGCCAGGAGGTCCAGGCGGCCGTCGCGGTCGGAGTCGCCCGGCGCGGCCGTCATCGAGGCGGAAGACCGGGCTCTGCCTCGGCGGACGACGGCAGCACCACCCGCGTGCTGACGCGCCGCCTGGTCCCGCTCGCCGGTCCCCTGCCGGCGGGCGGACCCACCGGCGGTCACGGACGGGAAGCGGGTGGAGGCCCGGTCACGAGGGGTTGCTGAGGGCCGGTTCGCCGACGCGGGCGAGCACGTGCCCGCCTGCGGAGGACCTCGCGGCCGGAACGGGACGGGCGAAGGGGCCTGTTCCGCTGTCACGGGACCGATCCCGCGCTGTGTAATGTCACATGGCGTGACGCTCTTACGCCGCGCGGCCCTGGCCGCCACCCTGTTCGGCGCCGTCGGCGCCCTCCTGACGCCCCTCCCCGCACACGCCGCGTCCGCGCCGCCCTGCCCGACCGGCGTGACCGCGCCCCCGGACCGGGAGCAGACCCGGCTGGAGGATCCGCGTACCGCCGCCTTCCCCGAGCGGGCCGGACTCGGGGAGTTCGTACGCCGGTTCCCCGCGGCTCTGTGCACCGCGCGCAGCAGTGCGGAGGCGGAGCGGCTGCTCGACGCCTGGGGCGTGGGCCTGTGGCAGGCGGCCGTGAGCCGGGCCCAGGGGCGGCGGCCCGGCGGGGACCTGGCAGTGGGCGACGACCGTCCGCTGTACTGGGCCCGGCTGGCCATGACGGTCCAGCTCTCCCGGTGGCAGCCGGACTTCACGGTCGACCGCGCCGCCCTCCGGGCGCGCTTCGAGGACGCCTCCCGCGGGCTGGCAGACAACGACTTCCGCGGGACGCCGGGCGTCCGGCGGGTGTTCGTCAGCGGGTTCGACCCCTTCGGCCTGGACGCCGAGCTGCGCCGGGCCAACCCGTCCGGCTCCGCGGCCCTGCAGCTCAACGGCCGGCGCCTCACGCTGTCGGACGGTACGGTCGCGGAGTTCCGCGCCGTCGTCCTGCCCGTGCGGTACGCCGACTTCGACGCCGGCATCGTGGAGCGCGCGTACGCCCCGCGGCTCACCCCCGGTCCGCGGGCCGCGCACGCGGTCACCAGCATCAGCCAGGGCTACCCGGGGCTGTTCACCCTGGAGGCCTGGGCGGGCCGTTCCCGCTCCGCCGACCCCTATCCCGACAACGCGGGTGTGCTGTCGGGAGGGACCCGCCAGAGCCCCGTGACCGCGCCGGGCCTCGGCCGGGGTGCGGAGTTCATCGGGACCACGCTGCCCACCGAGGCGATGACCGCCGTCCAAACGCCCTTCCCGGTCCGGCTGAACACCGCCGTCACCGAGATCCCGGCCGGAGAGCTGGAGCCCGTCGACCGGGCCGACGGGCCGACGCCCGGTTCGCGGGCCGTGGCCGGCGGGGGTGGCGGCTACCTCTCCAACGAGGTCGCCTACCGGTCCAACCGGCTCCGGCTGGAACTCGGCCGCCGGATACCCGGAGGGCACCTGCACACGCCGGTCCTCACCGGCCTTCCGGCCGACCCCGCGACCCTGACCGGGGCGGAGTTCGAACGCAACACGAGGGCGATCACGGACCAGATCCGGGCGATCCTGCAGCACTCCGTCCAACCGGGGGATGCCGGGCCGCAGCAGTGACGTACGGCCACCCTCGCGGCCTCGCGCGCGGCCGGGACCCGGCGACGGCGGTCGTCCACTCGGGCTCCGGGCCGCCGTGCGCTCAGGCTCCGGAGCGGGCGGCGGGCACCGTGGGATTCCTGCGCATCGAGGCCGCGTACAGGGCCGTAGAGACAGCCATACGCAGCGCACTGGCCGCCGGGGTGCGGGGCCTCGCGCCGCCGGGGTGCGGGGCCTCGCGCCCGACGACTGGCTGGCCGGCTGGGGCCTGGTCCCGAACGTCTTCGGGGACCGTCCCGTCGAAATCGCCCCCTTCGACTCCGTACTCGACGGCGTGCCCGCCCTCCTGCTGCTCTTCGACGCCCACTCCATGCTCGCCGGCCGCCGCGGCCTCGAACTCGCCGGTATGGACGGGCCGCGGACCTTGGGCCAGGCCAGTGCCGAGGTGGTCTGCGACGCCGGCGGCCGCCCCACCGGCCTCCTCCTGGAGGACGCCGCCTGCCGCGCTGCGGGCCCTCCAGGGCATGACCGTGAACGCGGCCCGCGCCGTGGGCGAGGAGAACGTCGCCGGCCGGATCGCCGGCGGCCACCGGGCCGACCTGACGGTCCTCGCCGAGAACCCGCTCACCACGGCGGCCACCGACCTGCCGGAGCTGCCCGTGCTGCTCACGGTGGTCGACGGCACCCCGACCCACCGCGACCCGCGCCTGTGACCGGCCGGCCTTCCCGGGGCACGGGGGCCCGCCGCCCCCGTGTAGGCCAGGATCCGTCCTACACGGGGACTAGCGTGACCACCACGGCGAGGAACCACCCGGTCCCGACCGGAACTCACCGCACCACGAACTCTCCCAGGAGGCGGTCCCATGTCGGTCGAGCCGGTGCCCGAGGGCTATCACACCGTGACGCCCTGGCTCATCTCCCGCAACACACTGCAGCTCATCGACTACCTGAAGCGGGCCTTCGGCGCCGAGGAGCTCGCGTGCCTGGTCGGTGAGGACGGCGCGGTGGCGCATGCGGAGGTGCGGATCGGCGACTCGGTCGTGATGATGTTCGACGCGCGGCCCGGGTGGCCGCCGACGCCCGGCTTCCTCCGCCTGTACGTCGAGGACGCCGATGCCGTACACCGCCGGGCCGTCGCCGCCGGCGGCACCTCGGTCACCGAGGTCACCCACCTGTTCTTCGGCGACCGGGTCGGCCGCGTGCGCGACCCGCTGGGCAACCTGTACTGGATCCAGACCCGGGTGGAGGACCTCACCCCGCAGGAGATGGAAGCCCGCCTGAGCGACCCCCGGTTCACCAGGGCCATGGAGTACGTCCAGAACGCCGACTTCTTCCCCGGGCGGGCCGGCGAGGAGGCGTGACCGCGCCGCACCAGGGCTTCAGCGACCGGCCAGCGTCTCGCGCAACCGGCGGGCCTGTTTGAGGAGCTGGGACGAACCCGGCCGCTCCGCGAGGGCGGTCACCCCGGGCAACTCGCCGTACGCACCCGACAGCCGCGCGGAGTCCGCCGCGACGGCCAGCAGCGCGCCCTGCACCTGCGGACGCGTGCACGCCAGGAGGCCCGGCAGCGCTGCGGCCAGGACCGGCCAGACCGCCGCGGCCCCCTGCGGCAGGGCGGCCGCCGCTCGGAGCGACTCGGTCAGCAGGGGCACCTTCAGCGTGCCCAGCCCTACGAGTTCGGTCAGCTCCCGGCCCAGCAGCTCCAGTTCCAGCCTGCCCCGCGCGGCCAGCAGCACCAGCGCCCGTACGGCAGCCTCCCGGTCCCCCTCCGGGACGGATGCGAGCCCGTACGCGACGGCCAGGTGCACCGCGGGTCCGGCCGGGCCCTCGGCCGCGGCCAGCGCCTCCAGGAAGGCGGGTGCCCCGCGGCCGTCCTGGTCGGCCGCCGAGGCGACACCCGTCATCAGCCGGGCCGCGGCGATCTCCGGGTGCCAGGGCAGGGTCGCGACCGTGTGCGCGTCCCTGTCGTCGGGCAGGGACGCGTGCGGGCAGCCGATGCGCGGCTCGAACGTACGGAACAGCGACCAGAAACGCCGCGGGAACTCACCGCGGCCCTCCATCGCCTCGTGCCCCACGAGGATCCGGCGGCCGATCCGGGCGCCCCGCCGCCTGCTGGGCCGTTCGGGCTCGCCGGCCTCGCGCTCCCGCCACCACCCCGGCCGGGGCAGACCGCCCTGCCGCAGCCAGGCGGCCACCCGCGGCCCCTCCTCCAGCTCCAGCTTCTCCGCGGCGCGCACCACGTCGGCGTCGACCGGGCCGCCCCCGCAGCGCAGCAGCGCCTGTCCCAGGTCCGCCGGGCCGGGCCGGACGCCCAGCCGGCCGTACTCGGCGAGGCGCGCGACGAGATCGTGCGGCTCCACCGCCCCGGTCGGCCTGCTCGGCACGGACAACAGGAACGGAACGGCGTCACCGGCCCGCAGCCGCGCGCCCAGTTCGGCGATGCGGTCTCCCGCGACGTAGTCCAACGCCACGTGCTGGCACAGCTCCAGCCAACCCGCGCCGGGGCTCTCCCCGTGCGCCTCGGCCCGTACCGGGCCCACAGCGGCGCCGACGATCCCGGCGACCCGGCGCACCTGATGGTGCGGCTGGACGACGAACGCCCGCGGGACGGCCCGCAACGCGGCGGTCAGTGCCTCGCGGTCCCGGTAGCTGTGGCTCACCACGGCGTTCAGCACGCGTTCGTACGCCCCCACGCCGGGGTCGCGGCGGTCGGCCAGCACGGCCGCGACCTCGTCGGCGAGCGCACCCGACGACGGTACGGCGAATTCCCCCTCGATCATGTGACGCAGGCTAAACGGTCCCGCCGACAACGCCACCGACAACGCCGGCCGGCCTCAGATCCGGGGAGGGGCCTCGTCTTCGAGCCGGTCGGCGAGGATGACCGCCACGTCGTCCGCCAGACGGCCCTGCGTGTGGCGGATCAGTGCCCCGCGCAGGTCCTCCAGGAAGGCCTTGCGGCTGTGGTCGCGCATCGTCTCCATGGCCTCGGGCAGGTCGAAGAAGGTGCTGTCGCCGTCGCGGGCCTCGATGACGCCGTCGGTGTGCAGCAGCAGCCGGTCCCCCGGTACGAACGGAAAGCTGTCCGTCCGCCCGTGCGGGCCGCTGATGAACTCCTCGAGACCGAGCGGCGGCAGCGGGGCGGTGGGCATCAGGGTGCGTACTTCTCCGTCGTGCAGCAGGAGCGGCGGCGGATGGCCCCGGTTGATCACTTGTACGTCGTGGCCGTCCGGGATCTGGGCCACGACCGCGGTCACGAAGGCCTCCTCCCGGTAGGCGTCGTCGCCGCCGGTCGTGCCCGCGCCCGCGACGGCGGTGTCCCGCCGCAGGGCCGCTCCGCAGTGGTTGATGACCTCCACCAGGTCTTCCTCGTAGTGCACCGACTCCCGGAACGCGCCCAGCACGACCGCGGCGGCCCGTACGGCCGGCAGTCCCTTGCCCCGGACGTCCCCGACGATCATCCGGACCCCGTACCGGGTCTGGACCGCGTCGTACAGATCGCCGCCGATCTGCGCGCCCGTCTCGGCCGCCAGGTACATGCTGGCCGCCCGCACGGGGCCCAGCCGGGTCGGCACGGGCCGCAGCAGGACCTCCTGGGCGGCCACGGCGATCCGGCGGATCTGGTTGAGCTCGTTCTCCCGGCGGGTGCGCACGGCGCGGCTCGTGATGAAGCTCGCGACCGACACCAGGAACAGGGCGACGAGGTTCGTGTAGACCTGCTGGCCGCCCCAGGCCTGGTTGTGGGTGGCGGTGGTCACGCTGACGGCGACGGCCACCCCTGCCGCCGCAAGCGTGCCCTTGGGGCCCATCGTGACCGCGGCCAGAGCGGGTGTCGCCACCAGCAGCGGGCCGGTGTACACGATGTGCGCGGGCGTGAGCTCGATGAGGAGCACCAGCAGGGCGAGCGCGAACGGCACGCACTCCGCAAAGGTGAAGAGGACCTGGTGGTGGCCGCTGGCTCCCGGTCCCGGGGGCGAGCGCACGGGCGCTCTCATGACTACAGCCTGCCTCGCCCGGACGCACGGCCGCCACCCGCCGCCCGCCACGCGCCACCCGTCGGGGTCACGGCCCTCCTGCCCGGTCCGGCTGCCGCCAGGACCGGGTAGGGATACGGAAACGGCGCGCCTCCCAGGCCGCCGCCCCCGAGGAGTCTGGAGCGCCGCGTACCCATGAGCACCGATCCCGCGGAAGTTCCCCGGGTGTCCCGGCAGGAATTCGACGCGCTCTTCGCCGCGGTCCGTACGTGGGGCCGCTGGGACCCGGCCGACCGGGGGGCCTGGAACCGGGTCACGCCGGACCACGTGCGCCGGGCCGCCGCCCTGGTCCGGGACGGTACGACGGTGCCGCTGGGGTTGCCCTGGAACACCCGCCCCGGCCCCGACAACACACGACCCGCCCTGCACTACATGTCCGATCTCGGCGATGTCGAGCCGCCGGAACCGGCCACCCACAAGGACTTCCTCGGCGTCGACTACCACGGCAAGGGCGTCACCCACCTCGACGCGCTGTCGCACGTCGCCTACCGGGGCCGGCTCTACGAGGGCCACCCGGCGCGCGAGGTCATCGGGGCGGGCGGCGCGCGCTTCGGCTCGGTGACGGCGCTCGGCCCGCTCGTCACCAAGGGCGTGCTCCTCGACCTGCCCGCCGTCCTCGGTACCGACTGGCTGGAGCCGGGCCGGGCGGTCCGCGCCCGCGACGTCGCCGACGCCGAGCGGGCGCTCGGCGTCGGGATCGACGACGGGTGCGCGGTGCTGCTGCGCTCCGGCCGGTTCCGGCGCCGCCGCGCGCTGGGCCCGTGGGACGTCGGCGCGGCGAGCGCGGGCTTCCACGTGGACGCCGTACCGCTGCTGGCCGAGCGGGCGATCAGCCTGCTGGGCGCGGACGGGGACAGCGACGTACGCCCCTCCCCGGTCGAGGGCCTCCACTCCCCCGTCCACGCCCTCGCCGTCGCGGCCATGGGGGTGCCCCTGCTCGACAACCTGGACCTGGAGGCACTGTCCGCCGCGTGCGCCGCAGCGGGACGCTACGAGTTCATGATCGTCGTGGCACCCCTCGACGTCCCGGGCGGGACGGGATCGCCGGTCAATCCGGTCGCCGTCATGTGAAGGGGCAAGTTGCCAGGAATATACTCAAAACGCATTGATTCAACTTCACGGCACGGAGACCAGAGCGATCATCCCGATACGGCCAGGGGCGCACCGGCAAGGGGAAGTGATGCAGATGGGGGTCACGGGAGACGAGATCGGCCCCGCACGCTCCCGTGAGCGATTCATGGTGGGCGAGTCGGTCGAGACCGGGGTGCGGAGTCCGATCCTGAACTCCTGGCTGCGCTGCCGCCTGCTGGGACTGTCCCCGGACCAGACGGAACTGCCCTACCGGGACGACTTCGATCCGGACAGCCGGCTCGTGCGTGCGGCCGGACCCGTGCTCGACCAGCTGCAGACCCGGTTCGCCGGCAGCCTGATGAACATCTCGGTCGCCGACGCGAACGGCACGGTGCTGCAACGCCGTTTCGGCGAGCCCTCCCTGGCCCGGAGCCTGCCCCCCATCCAGAGCGTGCCCGGCTTCGTCTTCGCCGAGCGCTTCGCCGGGACCAACGGCATCGGCCTCGCGCTGGCCGAGCGGGGCCTGATCCAGGTCTTCGGCGCCGAGCACTTCGCCGAGCGCTCCCAGCGCAACGCCTGCTGCGCCGTCCCCATCCGCGACCAGCTCAGCGGGCGCATCGAAGGCGTGCTGTGCTTCGGGTACCCGTACGAGTACGAGCGCGAGGCCCTGGTCGTCCTGGTCCGGCAGGCCGCCGAGAGGATCGAGCGGCGGCTGATGGAGCAGAGCTCGGCGCGCGAGCGGCGGCTGCTGCGGACGTACCTCGATGCCGAGATGCGCGCGCGGACGGGCGGGGCGGCCGGGGACGGGCGCCACGTCGGGCCGACCGCTGCGGGCGGACTGGCCGAGCTGCTCGACTTCGAGCTGGACGCGCACGAGCAGACGATCCTCAAGGAGAAGGCGACCGAGCTCATCGCCTCGTCCCGGCGGGCCGCCGTGGACGTGACCCTCCCACACGGGCGGGAGGCCACCTTGCTGAGCCGTCCGGTCAGGAGCGGCTCCGGGGTGGAGGGCATGGTCGTCGAGGCCGTGGTCAGCAGCGGCACGCTGCCGGTCCACCGCCTCGCCGCCGCGCCCCGCGCCGGACCGCCGCCCGCCGGACCGCTCCCCGGCACCGGCCGGCCCCGCCCGGGTACGTCAGAGGCCGGTACCTCAGACCCCGGTGCGGCAGACCCCGGTACGACCGGCGCCCGCCCCGGGGCCGCCGACGCCCGCCCCGGCACGGTCCGCGGGCTGGTTCTGGTCGGCGAGCCGGAGGTCGGGAAGTACGCCGTCGAGGCACGCCGCCGCCTGGAGCTGCTGACCGAGGCCAGCACCCGTATCGGCACCACCCTGGACGTGGCGCGCACCGCCGGGGAACTCGCCGAGATGGCGGTCCCGACCCTGGCCGACTACGTCACCGTCGACCTGCCCGAGGCCGTGCTGCGCGGCGACGAGTCCGCCGAGCCCTCGGCCGAACTGCGCCGTACCGTGGTCCACGGCATCCGCGACGACTGCCCCTTCTACCCGGCCGGACAGCACGTGGAGCTCCGCCCCGGGACACCCCACATGCACTGCCTGACCGACGGACAACCCGTTCTGGAGCCCGAGCTGAAGTCCGCGGCCGGCTGGATCGCCCAGAGCCCCGACCGCGCCCGGCGGATCCTCGCGCACGGCGTCCACTCCCTGATCGTCGTCCCCCTGCTCGCCCGCGGCGTCCTGCTGGGCATCGCGAGCTTCTACCGCGCGCAGGACCCCGCCCCCTTCGGGGACGACGACCGGCGGCTGGCCCAGGAACTCGCCGCCCGCGCAGCCCTGTGCATCGACAACGCCCGGCGCTACACCCACGAGCACACCCTGGCCCTGGCCCTGCAGCGCAGCCTGCTCCCGCGCGGCCTGCCCGAGCAGGGCGCCGTCGAGGTCGCCCACCGCTACCTGCCCGCCGAATCGGGGGTGGGCGGCGACTGGTTCGACGTCATCCCGCTGTCCGGCACCCGCGTCGCCCTGCTCGTCGGCGACGTCGTCGGCCACGGGTTGCACGCCGCCGCCACCATGGGGCGCCTGCGGACCGCCGCGCGCAACTTCGCCGAACTGGAACTCGCCCCCGACGAGCTCCTCACCCACCTCGACAACCTGCTGGTGCGCCTGGACCGGGAGGAGGGTGCCGACGAAGCCACGGGCAGCATCGGCATCGTCGGCGCCACCTGCCTCTACGCCATCTACGACCCCACCTCGCGACAGTGCACCATGGCCCGGGCCGGCCACGTCCCGCCGGCCCTGGTCGGTCCTGACGGCACCGTGACCTTTCCCGACGTGCCCGCCGGGCCCCCGCTGGGCCTCGGCGGCCTGCCGTTCGAAACCGCCGAGATCGAACTTCCCGAGGGCAGCACCCTGATCCTCTACACCGACGGCCTGGTCGAGGACCGCCACCGCGACAGCGACATCGACGTCGCCCTCGACCGGCTGCAGCGCACCCTGGCCCGCCCGGACCGGAACCCCGAGGACACCTGTCAGGCGGTCATGGAGGCCATGGCACCCGAGCACCCGTCCGACGACATCGCCCTGCTCGTCGCCCGGACCCACACCCTGCCCGCCGACCGGATCGCCGTATGGGACCTGCCGGCCGATCCCGCGCGGGTCTCCGACGTCCGCGCCGCCGCCACGCGCCGGCTGGCCCAGTGGGGGCTGGACGAACTCTCCTTCGCCGCCGAGCTGATGCTGAGCGAGCTGGTCACCAACGCCGTCCGCTACGGCACCGAGCCGATCCAGGTGCGGCTGATCCACGACCGCACGCTGATCTGCGAGGTGTCCGACGGCAGCAGCACCGCCCCGCACCTGCGGCGGGCGGCCAGCACGGACGAGGGCGGTCGCGGCCTGTTCCTGGTCGCGCAGCTGGCCCAGGCGTGGGGCGCCCGCTACACCCCCCAGGGCAAGGTCATCTGGGCCGAATGCGCCCTCGACGCGGCGTAATGTCCGCCACACACGGAAATGCCCCTTGACGCTCAGTAGCATCCTCCCTGTCCCACCCTCTCGTGAGGGAGATCCGAGGTCCCCGGAGACGTCCGTGCCCGACGCCCATGACACGTCCGACACCTCGGCGAACCGCCGGCCCCCGCCCCCGCCCCCGCCCCCGCCCCCGCCCCCGCCCCCGGGCAGGGAACCGCTCGTGCGGATACACGGCCTCGGCAAGCGCTTCGGCGGCACCGTCGCGCTGGATTCGGTCAGCCTCGACCTCCACGGCGGCAGCGTGCTCGCCCTCCTCGGGCCCAACGGCGCCGGGAAATCCACCCTCATCAAGGTGCTCGCCGGCGTCCACCGGGCCGACGCGGGCGAGGTGACGGTCGCCGGGCACCCGCTCGGGTCCGACGCCGCCTCCGCGAAGATGTCCTTCATCCACCAGGACCTCGGCCTGGTGGAGTGGATGACGGTCGCCGAGAACATCGCCCTGGGAACGGGCTACCCGCGCCGGGGCGGCCTGATCTCCTGGCGGCAGACGCGGGAGCAGTGCGCCGAGGCCCTCCGGATCGTCGCCGGACACCTGGACCCCGACGCCCGGATCGCCGACCTCGCACCGGCCGAGCGCTCCCTGGTGGCCATCGCCCGGGCCCTCGCAAGGCGCGCGGAGCTCTTCGTCCTCGACGAGCCGACCGCCACCCTCCCCGCCGCGGACTGCGCCCGGCTCTTCGACGTCCTGCACCACCTGCGCGACCGGGGCCACGGCATCCTCTACGTCAGCCACCGGCTCGACGAGGTCTACCGGGTCGCGGACACGTTCGCCGTCCTGCGCGACGGCCGCCTGGTCAGCCAGGGGCCGCTCGCCGGGTACGGTCCCGCCCGGCTGGTCCGCGACATCGCGGGCGGCGTACCGGCCGGGCGCGGCCCCGCCGCCGCCGTGCCCGCCGGCCGTCGACCCGTACTGGGCCTCGACGCCGTGACGACCCAGCGCACCGGGCCCGTCAGCCTGCAACTGGCCCCCGGCGAGATCCTCGGCATGGTCGGGCTGACCGGCGCCGGCCACATGCACCTGGGCCGCGCCCTCGCCGGAGCACTGCCGCTGCGCGGCGGGCGGGCGCTGCTCGACGGACGGCCGTACCATCCGCGCACCGTGGCCGCCGCCGTCGGCCGGGGCGTCGGCTTCGTGGCCGCCAACCGCCAGGAGGAGGGCTGCGCCCCCGATCTGACGGTCCGGGAGAACTTCCTCGCCAACCCCCGGGCGGCCGGGGTGCCGGCGTGGCGCCGGCTCGGGCCCCGGCGCGAGCGGCGCGAGGCCGCCGCCCTGATCGAGCGGTTCTCCGTACGCCCCCGCGACAGCGAAGTGCCCATCGCCACGCTGTCCGGCGGCAACCAGCAGAAGGTGGTCCTCGGCCGGTGGCTCCGCGGGCGCATGCGGCTGCTGATCCTCGAGGAGCCGACCGCGAGCGTGGACGTCGGCGCCAAGGCGGCGATCCACCGGCTGCTCGACGACGCGGCCGCCGCGGGCACGGCCGTCCTGCTGGTGTCCACCGACTTCGAGGAGGTCGCGGACCTCTGCCACCGCGCGCTGGTCTTCGTACGGGGATCGGTGGCGGCCGAGCTCGCGGGCGCCGGGCTGACGCCTGCCGAACTCACCCGCGCCGCGTCGGCCATGCCCGCGATCACCGGAAGCACCACGACGCCGTGACCCGCTGGTCCCCGCGCGGACACCACCTCATCGGCAGCTACGGCCTGCTGGCCCTGACCGCCCTGCTCTTCCTGGTCTTCTCCATCGCCCTGCCGGACACCTTCCCCACCCACGACAACGTCTCCTCGATCCTCTCCAACCAGTCGATCCCCGCCCTCCTCGCCCTCGGCGCGACGATCCCCATCGCCACCGGCAAGTTCGACCTGTCCCTCGGCTACGGGCTGGGCCTGGCGCACGTCCTGGTGATGCACCTCATCGTCGAGGAGGGCACGCCCTGGCCGCTCGCCTGCCTCGCCGTCGTCACCGGCGGAGCGCTGGTCGGCGCCCTGAACGGCATCGTCGTCGAGTTCGCCCGGATCGACTCCCTCATCGCCACGCTCGGCACCGGCAGCATCATGTACGCCCTCACCGGATGGCTCACGGACGGCAGCCGGATCGTGCCCGGCCCGGACGGCCTGCCGCCCGCGTTCACCAACCTGTACGACGCCCGGTTCCTCGGCCTGCCGGTGCCCGCCTTCTACGTCCTGGCGGCCGTCGTCGTCCTGTGGACGGTGCTGGAACGGCTGCCGTTCGGCCGGTACCTGTACGTCGTCGGCTCCAACCCCCGCGCCGCCGGCATCATCGGCATCCCCACCCGCAGGTACTCCGTCTACGCCTTCGCCGGATCGGGCCTGTTCGTGGGCATCGCCGGGGTCCTGCTCGCCGCACAGCAGCAGATCGGCAACCCGAGCGTCGGCCTGGACTACCTGCTGCCCGCCTTCGTCGGCGCGCTGCTCGGCTCCACCACTGTCAAGCCTGGCCGCGCCAACGCCGTAGGAACGCTCGTGGCCGTCAGCGTTCTGGCCGTCGGGCTCGCCGGAATCGGCCAGCTCGGCGCCCAGTTCTGGGCCACCCCGCTGTTCAACGGCGGCACGCTGCTGCTGGCGGTCGGCCTGGCCGGATACGCGGCGCGGCGGCGGCTCCGTGCGCGCGCCACGGCGGACGCGCACCCGCCCCGCCATCCGCCCGCACCGGCGGACGGCCCCTAGCCCGCAGCGGGCCCCACGGCGGGATTTACGGAAGACCCACAGCGCACCACGAGTCAGGAGCACCGTGTACCCGAACCGCAACGGCGTCCTCGCGGCCGCGGCCCTGTGGGCGGCCGCCTCCGCCCTCGCAGCGGGCTGCGCAGGCGGCCCGTCGGAGCCTTCGGCCCCCGTGTCGGCCGCCCGCTGTCCCGCCGTGCTCGCGCAGGCGAAGGCGGCCGTCGGGCATGCCGAGCGTAATGACGCCGCCTGGAACGGCCCCACGACCGGACCCGAGGCCGTCCCGGACAAGACCATCGTCTACGTCGCCCAGACCATGACCAACCCCGGTGTCGCCGGGGTCGCCAAGGGCGTCCGGCAAGCCGCGGCGGCCATCGGCTGGCAGGTCAGGGTGATCGACGGCGACGGGACCCCTGCGGGCATCCAGGCCGCTTTCAGCCAGGCGGTCACCCTCAAGCCCTCGGGCATCGTCATCGGCGGCTTCGATCCGCTGCTCACGGCCCAGCAGATGGCGCGGGCCCAGGCGGCGGGCATTCCGCTGATCGGCTGGCACGCGGTCAGCTCCCCCGGGCCGAGCACGAATCCGCGGCTCTTCACCAACATCACCACGAAGGTGGAGGAGGTGGCGGCGATCAGCGCGGACTGGGTCATCGCCCGCTCCGACGGCGGCGCCGGGGTCGTCGTCTTCACCGACGACTCCATTCCGTTCGCCCGCAACAAGTCCCAGCTGATCAAACAGCGGCTGGCCGCCTGCCCTGGGGTGAGGCTGCTGGCGACGGAGAACATCCCCATCCCGGACGCGAGCCAGCGCACCCCCCAGCAGGTCTCCTCGCTGGTGTCGCGCTTCGGGGACCGGTGGACGTACTCCATCGCGATCAACGACCTGTATTTCGCCGACGCCGCACCGGCGCTGCGCGCCGCCGGGCGCCCCGGCGAGGGGCCGCCCTTCAACATCGGCGCGGGCGACGGCGATCCGTCCGCGTTCCAGCGCATCAACGGCCGGCGGTACCAGGCCGCCACCGTTCCCGAGCCGCTGGCCCAGCAGGGCTGGCAGATCGTCGACGAGTTCAACCGCGCCTTCGCCGGCCGTCCCGCCAGCGGCTACGTCGCACCCGTGCACGTGGTGACGGCCGAGAACAGCGGCGGCGCCACGTCCTGGAACCCGCGGGGCTACCGGGAGGCGTACGAGAAGATCTGGCGCGGCGAGTGACACGGCTCCGGCCCGCTCCGGCAGCTGCCCCAGGCCCTCCCGCTGGATGATCGGCCCCCTGGTCGACTGGCATGATCAGGTCATGAACGAACCGAACTGGGCCGGTCTGCGCCGACAGCTGGTGGAAGCCCTGCGCCTGTTGGCCGCGCCCGCGCCGGACCAGTGGGCCTGGCTGAAGCGCTACGCGGTCCCGGTGGACGAGATCGCCCTGAGCTGACGGCACGAAGGGCCGCCGCCAACCCGGCGGTCCGCCCCACGGTAACGCGGGTCGGGGGCGTCTCGATGCGGGCCACGGCCTGCACGATCACGGGGGCCGGCTCGGATGCCGGTCAGTTGTCCGGTTCGGCGGCGGTGAGGCGCTCCCGTGCCCGCGTGGCGGCATCGGCCGCCCGGTGTGCCTTCTTCGCGGCCGCGGCTGCGTCCTTGTGCCGCGCGGCCGCCTCCTTTTCCTCGGCCGCAGCCTGCTGCCGTGCCTCACGCGCCCGGTCCAGCGCCGAGGCCGCGGCGGCCAGTTCCCCGTCCCGGGCCGCAGCCTCGACCCGCGCTTCCTCGACCGCAGCCCGGGCCCGCTCCACCCGCGCGGTCCGGGCCTTCGCCTCGTGCCCGCGCTGCCGAGCCGGGCGTGCGGCCGCAGGGGCACCCGGGCGGTGATCCGGCTTCGGGGCGTCGGGGGCAGGCTCGAGACCGGTGAACCCGGCAGCGGACGGCGGTGCCTTCACCAGACGCCCCGCCCGCCACTGCTCAGCGGCATCGGGGTCGGCCAGCACCGCGTGCAGGATCTCCTCGACCTCCTGCCGGACGCCGTCCGACACCGCCTGTCCCGCCTCCCCGGCCAGCCGGCGCGCGTCCCGGGCAAGAGCCGCGATCACCTGGTGCCGCTGCCGTGACAACTCCCGCAGCTGTTCGCCCTCCAGGCTCCGGTGCGCCTGCCGGAGTGCCGCACCGAGCTCCAGCAGCCGTTCCGTCTCCTCCGGCTGCTCACGTACGAGGAGGTTTGCGCACCAGGCGGCGAGCGTCGGCTTCCTCAGGCCCGCGATGGCCCGGGCTCCCGCCGCATCGCCCTCGCTCCTGGCCCGTGCCGCCCGCGCGTCCCGGGCCGCGGTGAACTCGGCAGGCCGCAGCCCGTACAGCTCCGAGACCACCGCGTCTACGTCCACCGCCACCCGCACTCACCCCCTCACGGCACACGCGAGGGTTTCAGTCCATGTCGAGGTAGTACACGCCCGCCTTGGCATCGGCGAAGAGCGTGAACTGGACCCGGGGTGCGTCGCCGGGTTCCTCACCGTCGATGTCCATCTCGACCGGCTCGGCGTCCACGAGGACGTACTCCCCGAAGCCTTCGAAATCACCCGGGCCGTCGGCGACGCCCACGTGGATCGGCGTCTCGTCCGGCAGCCCTGCCAGTACCTCACGCAGCCTGCCCGCGGTCCACACCTGCGGAGCATGCTCAAACACATCGGCCATGGACCGAGCCTAGGCCCGCAGACCGCCCTCACCGCCGCGCCGCGCCGCACGCGAGTGACCTGCCTCACATGTCGTCACAGCCGCCGGCCGCGCGGTGTCTTGAAGTCGAACCCTCGAACCGAAGGAGATGCCATGAACGAGAACACCGACGTGGTCGTGATCGGCGGCGGATACGCCGGCGTCATGGCGGCCAACCGCCTGATGCAGCGCGCCGACGTGACGGTGACCCTGATCAACCCGCGCCGGACCTTCGTCGAGCGGATCCGCCTGCACCAGCTGGTGGGCGGGTCCGACGACGCGGTCGTCGCGTACGGGGACGTCCTGCGCGAGGGCGTCGGGCTGGTGGTCGACACCGTGACCGGGATCGACGCGGCCGGGCGCCGCGTGACGTTGGCCTCGGGCGGCACGGTCGGCTACGACTACCTGGTCTACGCGGTGGGCAGCGGCAGCGCCGACCCGGGCGTGCCCGGAGCAGCCGAGTTCGCGTACCCGATCGCCACCTTCGAGGAGGCGGAGCGACTGCGGCCGGTTCTGGACGCCGCGCCCGCGACGGCCGCTGTGACGGTGGTCGGAGCGGGTCCGACCGGCATCGAGACCGCCGCCGAGCTGGCGGAACAGGGCCGCGCCGTGACCCTGGTCTGCGGCGGGGTGCTGGGCCCGTACCTGCACGCCCGCGGCCGGCGCTCGGTTGCCGAGCGGCTGGCCGCGCTCGGTGTGACCGTGCTCGAAGGCCCCGGCACGAAGGTGACGGCCGTGACCCGCGACGCCGTGCAGCTCGGCGGCGGTCGCGAGCTGCCGAGCCGGGTGACCATCTGGACCGCAGGCTTCGGCGTACCGGACCTGGCCGCGCGCAGCGGGCTGAGCACCGACGCCCTGGGCCGGCTGCTCACGGACGAGACCCTGACGAGCGTGGACGACGTACGCATCGTCGCGGCCGGGGACTCGGCGGCGCCGTCGGACCTGCCGCTGCGGATGAGCTGCCAGGCGGCGATGCCCCTGGGCGCGCGGGCCGCCGACACGGTGCTGGCCCGGATCGCGGGCGAGCAGCCCGCTGCCCTCAACCAGGTGTTCGCCGGCCAGTGCATCAGCCTGGGCCGACGCGCCGGCATCTTCCAGTTCGCCCACAGGAACGACGTCGCCCTGTGGTTCCACATCGGCGGCCGCACGGGCGCGAAGCTCAAGGAGCTCGTGTGCAAGGGCACCGCCAAGCACCTGGCCGACGAGGCGGGCAAGCCCGGTTCGTACGGCTTGCACCGCGTCTCCGGGGGTGCGAAGCGCCGGGAACTGCTGCAGGCCGAGCGCGGCAAAGCTCAGGCCACCGCTCGACCGGCGGCCTGAGGCGGGCAGTTCGCCGTTCCGGGACCCCGTCCGGACGGCTTCGCCGCTCACGGCGTCACGACGTACCGGCTCGTGTGCGTACTGTGAGACGGGGCTGTTTTCGGGTGGACGGCCGGGGTAGCGTCCTCGGGCTGCCGCGGGGGCGGTGGTCGGTGCACAAGGGGGTTCACGAGGTGCCGGTGGCGATGGTCGAGGCCGTACTCCTCGCCCGCAGGAACGAGCAGCGGTTCGAGGATCTGCAGCGCAGGCGCAAGAAGCTCGAGCGGCACATCCGGCAGGAGGGCCAGGCCCAGGAGGAGCAGCGCCGGGCCGTGTACGAGGGAGCCCTGGTGCCGTTCGGCGAGGTGTTCTCGCGACTGAAGCGGGTGGACCTCGCGGAGTTGACGCCCGTGGATCCGGCGGGTCATGCGGTCGAGGACGTGGAACTGCGAGAACTGCGGCTCGTGGCGGCCGAGGCAGTGGCGTCGGTGGCCGGTGGCGCGGTCGCGGGCGTGGGGGTGGGTGCTGCGGCCTATGCGGCGGTGGGCGCCTTCGCGACCGCGTCGACGGGTGCTGCGATCTCGGGGCTGTCGGGCGCGGCGGCGACCAGCGCCACTCTGGCCTGGCTGGGCGGGGGGTCGCTGGCGGCCGGGGGCGGGGGCGTCGCGGCGGGCACGCTGGTGATGACCGCTCTGGTCGCCGGACCGGCGCTGCTGGCCGCCGGCGTCTTGCTGGAGTGGCGCGGCCGTTCGGCCAGGGACGGGCAGAAGAAGGTCGCCCGGCAGCTGGCGGTGGCGGGGCGCGAGCTGAAACAGGCACGGCTGGAGCTGTCGCAGGTGTTCCAACGCAGCCGCGACATCCGCCTGGTGCTCAAGGAGCTGGGCGATGCCATGGAGGCCCGGCAGGGGTTGTTCGGCGAGCTGGTGGAGCAGTGTGACGACTACGCGGCCTACGGACCCGGACCGCGGGCCGTGGTGAAGGACATGTTCGACCTTGCCGTGGCAGCCGTGGCGGTGATGGGCGCGCCGCCGGCCGGGGAGGACGGGCGGATCAACGAGGTGTCGGGCCGGGCGGTCGCCGACGCGCGGGCACGGCTGGCGGCGCTGGCGGCCGCGGCGTGAGCGCGGACACGGCGGCGGCCACGCCCGACGGGGCACGGGCCGATGCGGCCGATGCGGCCGGGGCGGAGACGGCGGGGGTCGCGGCGTGGGCGGCCGCCGACGCCGCGACCCGTCGCTTCGCGGCCGCGACGCTGGAGACCCTGAGCACACGGGACACCGTGGAGCGGCTGGCGCGCCGCTACGCCGCTCTCGGCAATCCCCAGCGAGCGGGGCACCTGTTCGAGGTGCAGCACGCGCTGTCCTTCAACCAGGCCGCGGCGCGGGCCGGATCGCCCGTGCGTGCGGTGGTCTCGGAATGGGCTCCGGGCGGATCGCACACCGCTGCCGCCGACGTGCTGCTCGTCGACGGCGGCCGTGCCGTGGGCGAGGTGCAGGCCAAGCTGATGGCGTCGGTGCCCGGCACCGCCCACCAGGTCGCCCGCGGCCACTACGAGGGCATGACCCGTCTGGTGGCCGCGGACAAGGTGGACGCGGTGGACGGCCTGATCGGGCGGCGCCTTGCGATGTCACCCGACGGCGTGAGGTTCGCCGACTACGCCGACGCCCGCGCCCACCTGTCCGACCGGATCCGCCACGGGGACGTCACCTCGCGGCCCGTGGATCTCGCCGACGCCCACCGCGCCGCGCTCGCCCCCGAGAAGTGGATGCGCGACCACGTACTCAAGGCCGCGGGCCGGGAGGCGGCCGTCGCAGCCGGAACCGGCGCCGCTGTCGGCGCCGTCGTCACGGCCGCCGTCACGGCCGCCGGTCAGCTCGGCCGGGTGCGGGCGAAGGAGACCTCCCCCGCCGCGGCGGCGCTCACCGCGGCGGCGGCCGCGGCGCAGGGCGCCGCCCGGTCCAGGTCGCTCGCGGGTCTCGCGTCGTTGGTGCGGTCCGCCGGGCGGGCGGGCCGGCTGCCCGCCGCGTTCGGCGGCGGGGAACTGGCCTTCGCCACGGCCACCGCGGCCCTTGCCGTCACCGAAGCCGGCATCGACCTCGCCCAAGGCCGCATCGACGCGGCCGAGTTCGCCTCCCTCAGCGCGCAGGCCGCCCTCCGGGCGAGCCTGACCTGGGCGTGCGGCGCCGTCGCGCAGACCGTCGTCCCCGTCCCCGTCGTCGGCGCTCTCGTCGGCGGCCTCGTCGCACAGGCCGTCGGCACGCTCATCGTCCAGGGCCTGCAGACGGCCCTGGTCTGGACGCGCGGCACGCGCACCCCCGGGTCCCGGCTCCTCGAACGTGAACTCCTCACCGCCTCCCTCACCACCGGGCTCCTGGCCGGCGCCACCACCGCGCTCGGCCCCGGCACCTACACCGCCGGCACCGTACTGCCCGCCTTCACGACCATCCGCGAGCACCTCGCCCTTGCCCGGCCCGGCCGCGCACTCGACGGCCTCACCACCCTGACCGCCACCCACGCCGGCATCCCGCTGCACCTCACACCCGAAGAGTTCGACAGCTGGATGACCCTGGACGACGACGTTCCCCTGACGCTCGACCCCAACTGGTAGGCCGCCCGCTACCGGGACGCCGGGGCGCCCGGGCCGGGGATCCCGGGGACGGGCGCGTGCGCGTGCGCGGCGGAGAGGAGCGGCGAGGCGGCCGCGGTGCAGACCGCCGTGACGTACAGGTCACGCGGCTCGGAGCTGTTGTTGCGCCCGCTGATGAGCCACCCCTTGGGGCCGTTGTCCCACCACATGGTGCTGGCGGTCATGGTGAACTCGCCGGGGGTGAGGTAGGCGAGGTGGCCACCGCCGCTGACGGCCAGCTCGCCGGGCGGACACGGACGGCTCCTGACCGTGCCCGACTGGCCCGGCTGCAGGGTGATGAAGTTGCCCGAGAAGTGGATCTCGATCGGGTCGGCTGCGGCCCGGACGGACCCGCCCTGCTGTGCGTAGGCGATTCCGGCCCCGGCGGCGAGGGCTGCTGCCGTCACCAGGGCTGTGGCGCGGATGTGCTTCACGATGACCTCCCGTACGACCGATGCGTCGGGGGGCTTTATCACCGCTCGGTGCCGATCCATCCGCAGGTTCACACGGATACCACGGGCGGAAACGATCCACCGTCGTCTCTTCGAGTGCTTCGGCGTGTCGGACCGCGCTCCGGTCGCGGTCAGAGGGTCTGATCCGACGGCCCGACGATCGCCCGCAGCGCCGCGAGGTGCCCGTGGTACGCCTCCCGGCCCCGCCGGGTCAGGCGGAGCCACACGCGCTGCCGGGTCTCGCGGACGGCCTTGCGCTGCTCGACGTATCCGGCGTCCATCAGCATGGTGACGTGCTTGCTCAGCACCGAGGCGGAGACGTCCAGTTGCTTCTGGACCAGGGCGAACTCCGCCTCGCCCGCGGTGTCCAGCAGGGCGCAGATGCGCAGCCGGTTCGGGGCGTGGATGGTGGTGTCGAAGCCCGCCAGCGGGTCGTGGGGATCGGCGCTCACGCGGTCTTCCGGTGCAGGCGGACGAAGGCGAGGTGGAAGCCGACGGACACGGCGGCACCGATCAGCGAAGCCGCGATCAGCCATACCGGCCGTCCCGTGACGCGGAACGCGAAGCCCGCTCCGGCCACCAGCGCGGGCAGACCGACCGCGAGCGGCACGCTGGCCCGCTTCGGCAGCACGTCGAACCGCAGGGCCACGCCCGTCTTGTTGCGCCAGGACTTGGCGGCGACGGCGAAGAGCGCCCCGTACACCGCGGTGAGCGCCAGCATGATCCCCAGCCAGGCGGCGCGGGGCAGCAGCCAGTCCGAGTCGGCCGTGACGCCTCCGTAGACGAGGGGGAGCGCGGCGATGTAGAGCGTGAGCGTGACGAAGAACCAGTTCGGCCACGGGGTGGCCGACAGCGCTGCGGCAGAGGCCCGTACGTGCTCGGTGTCGGCCAGGGCGGAACGGGCCTGCTCGGGGGTCAGCGATACCGCGTGAGTTTCCATGCCGGAAAGAGTAACAGTCACTTTCCGATCCGGAAAGAGACATGTTTCCGGATCGGCAACTACTCTGCTCGCGCCTCTCATTGGCGGCGGTTCAGCGCTGCTGCGCGACGGGCGAGTTCAGCAGCGCGGCGCGGCGGTCGGCCCCGGCCGCCCGAGTCACAGGTCGGCGAGGGTGCGGTCCACGGTGTCCAGCAGGGCCCGCCTGTCCCGCTGGACCCTGCCGAGCACGCGCAGTCCGCAGTACGTGCTCTGGATCCGGCGCGCGAGGGTGCGGAGGTCACCGGTGGAGCGGATCTCGCCGGTGTGGCGGTCGGCGGTGAGGATCGCTTACAGCTCGGTTTCGACCCGGTCGGAGCTGCGCCGTACGGCTTCCCTGACGTCCTGGTCGAGGCCGGACGCTTCGACGGCGGCGTTGATCGCGTCAAGGAGACCGCGCGAACGACATGAACCCCGTCCTGGTGAGCCTGGCGGTGCTCTGGACGCCGACCGGCCCGTGCTGCGTCGTGGCCGCCATCGTCGTCTCGGTACGCCGGAACCGCGCGTCCGAGCGGATCGGCGAGCCGTCCCGCGGATGGCGCCCCTTCCCGGGCCCGCCTCGTCCCGATGGGGGGTGCCGGCTCACACGCAGGCGCGCGTGGGTTCCGGGAATGCCGGATCGGGTGCGAGGGGCAGGGCTCGGGAGACGCGGACCATCAGGTCCCGGTACTCCGTCTCGGCCTCCCGGAGTGCCGTGACCGCCCTCGTGCTCCGGTCCTCGCCGGCGGGTGCGTTGCGCAGGCGGGCGGCGGCTGCGGCCTTGAACATGGCGGCGAAGCCGATGGCCACCGCGTCGCGTTCGCGGTCCCCTCGGGCCTTGGCCTGGCGGTAGGCCTGCTCGCGCACGTCGTCGTTGCAGTACGCCCGCAGTTCCAGCTTCCAGTCGTGGATGTGGGTCAGGCGGTACATCAGCGCCTGTTCCGGACCGGAGTACCAGGGCGTGGGGAGGTACATCCTGTTGCGGGCGGAAGTCGCCGGGTCGCGGACCACGTGCCACAGGGGCCTCAGCGCGATGACGGTCAGGCACGGGCGCCAGACGCGCTCGACCACCCTGGGCCCGAAGACGGGCACGAGGAACCCCACACCGATCATCAAGCCGCTGGCCGACATGAACGGCGCGACCATTTCGTTGAGGACGTCCCAGTCACGGCCGGTGCAGCGGGCGACGATGGCGGTGAGCTTGAACACGCCGAAGACGATGTTGACGAGGGACGCGACGACCAGCACGAGCAGGCCGAGCCGCAGCGAGGCGTCGACCGGGGTCCTGCCCGTACGCCCCCCGCTCCTGCCGAGTTCGAGGGTCCAGTTCCAGCACATCACCGCCATGGCCACGGCAGCCAGGACGAAGGCGAGCAGGTAGAGGACGAGCATCTCGCGGATGTACGGGGTGGTGGCGTAGTAGGTGTCGAAGTCCCGCGGCCGCTCGACCGGCGCGTCCCCCAGGGCGAAGAGGCCGACGGCGGACACGACCAGCAGACAGCAGGTCAGGATCCAGGCGCGCACGCGGCGCCGGGTCCGGGCCTGGGACCTCGGATCGCCCCGCCAGTGCTCCAGCAGCACCAGGCTGGCGCACGCGTACGCGCAGAGGATGCACTGGACGAGGAGGGCGGAGAGATTGCTGACGCCGGTGATCCGGTTGACGAGGGTGATGGTGGGCGGGGCGGAGAAGACGAAGCCGACGCAGGGCAGGAGGAGCAGGGCGTTCGCTGTGCGGACCATCGGGATACGCCGCCCCCTGACCAGGGCCGGCAGCTTCGCCAGCAGGGCGACGGCCAGCCCGGCGGCAGGGATGTAGTAGTTGACGCCTTGCACGGTCAGCCTTCCAGGGATGCCCAGATACGGCCGGCCACACCGTCGGCGGGCCCTCCCCTGGAGGTGCCTTCCAGGAACGGACGGAACTTGGCCGCCAGCAGGCGGCCGAACTGCTCCGCGCGCCGCTCCTCGTCCACGTCGACGTCGGCTCGCGCAGCTACGTAGGCGACCGCGTCGTCCAGGCTCCACCGGTCGCCCAGCATACGAGCTGCGGCTGCGGTTGCGGCGGGGGCGCCGGCCGTGGCGCCGTGGTGGCCGCAGCTGCCCTCCTTGCGGTGCCACAGCTCGTGTCCCATGATCACGATCTGGTGGAGCGGCGAGGTGTTCGCCTCCACGACGATCACTTCGTGATCACCGAGATCGATCCAGAGCCCGCTGACCGTGTCGGTGGGGAACGGCTCCAGCATCAGACGCACCTCGCGCCCGCCGGTCCTGGTCAGATGGGCGCAGATCGCCCGGAACACTTCGAGCGGTTCCTCCGGAACCGGCTCCCCCACGCCCGCGAACAGCTCGTCACGGTGACGCTTCATTTCGCGGGAGATGCCCACCGTGTCCACCCATCCCTCAGACCGGACGCACCGGTCCCCCCGGATGCATCGTTCCCAGCACCAACCACCCCTGGGCCACAGCACCTTGAGCAGCGGCCTCTGTCAATCCATTCCCGCCGAACCGTCCGGAGCAGACCCGGCCTCCGGCGCTCGTCCGTCCTGAAACCGCCTGACGGCGGGGCCGGTCAGGGAGCAGGTGGCGGGATGGGCGACGGCGTCGGGCACGGCGGCAGGCGAGCATAAGGAGAGCGCGGCGACCACGGGTTCGGAGCCGGGCCCGGCGGCGGGGCCGGTGTTCCCGGAACGCCGAAGGCCGGGCCGACTCGGAATCTCAACAGCACGAGTGGCCGTTCCGGCCGGGCCCCGGGCGAGATCCTCACCCACGCATACCCCCGCCGGACTGAGCCATTTCGAACGCTCCTGCGAGCGAGACACTAACCACTCCACCCACCCGAAGCAACCGGAACCGCCCCGGGGTCCGGCTGTACGGGGGGCGGCAGGGGCGCAGCCGTTACGGAGCGTAGGGGGCGGGTAGGAGTACCGGTATGGACAACCTCGTCTGGTGGGTCCTCGGGGCTCTCGCCGTCGCCACTGCGGCCGGCGCGGCCGTGCTCCTGGTCCGCGTGGTCCGGGCCCGGCGGCTGCTGCTGGACGCGGGGGTGCCGTTCCGGGACAAGGCGCTGTTCTGGGCCGCCGTCGCGTACACGCTGTGGCCGGTCGACCTGCTTCCGGATCCCGTGTACCTCGACGACATCGGCGTCCTGCTGCTCGCCCTCCGTTCCCTGCACGCAGCCGCCCGGAAGGCGGGTGAGGGCATCCGCGACCATGCTGCATGAGCGGCCCCGCCCTCTCGCTCCGGCAACGAATCCGGCGCCGACGGCGGGTCCGCCGGGCGGACTTCGACGGCGTCGCCGGAGGGCGCGCGGGACGCTCAGACCAGTCGGCGGCTGAACTCCAGCCGGTTGGCGAAGTTCCGGTACCCGGCCCGTGTGAAGGCCTTCGCCATCGCCGCGTTGGCCGCGTCGCAGTCCCCGCGGATCTCGGTGGCGCCGTTCCCGGTCAGGACGCGGGTGCCGCGCACGACGACCGAGGTGGCGTACCCCTTGCCGCGGTGGGCGGGCGCGACACCGACGAAGCCGATCACGGGCACGCTCGGGTTCTCCGCGGGGAGGCTGATCACGGCCGCGGTGCCGTCGGCGTCGTAGCCGATCTCCCACCACTCGGGCTCGTGCTTCAGCTCGGCCGTCTCCTCGAAGAGCAACTCGGCGGCGCGCCGGGGGCCGTGCTCGCGTACGTCGGCTGCGAGCCGGGCGTCCGCCGTGTCCGCCAGGAGCTCCGTCAGCAGGGCGACGAACGGTTCGGGGCCGAGGTCGGCGAGCGTACGGAAGGTGAGCCGGGGGTCGTCGGCGGGCAGGGTGGCGAGGGCCTCCCCGGCGAGCTCGAGGCTGAAGCGGCGTCCGTCGCGGACCGGACTGAAGCCGGCGTGCCGCAGCAGCTCGCCGCGGCGCTCCGGGTCCCGCTGGAACTGCGGGGCCTGGGCGGGAGAGTCGACGACGTGCTCCAGCTCGGTCGCGCCCAGTTCCCGGGCCTTCGCCGCGGCTGCGTCGAGCAGGGCGGCCGCGGTCTCGGGCGAGTCCTCGGGAGCCTCGAACAGCACCATGGCGAGCGGGACGTCGTGCCCCGGAATCGTCCACAGCACCACGCTGCCGACGGGCTGTCCGTCGCTGCCCTCTGCGATCAGGCACCACTCGGGCCGGGTGCAGGTGTTCTCGAGGAGCTGGGCGAGGTACGCGCGGGTCGCGGCGTTGCGTTCGGCGTCGCCGGGGTGCTCGACGAGGGCGGGGAGTTCATCAGGGCGGGCAGTACGAACGAATGTCACTGAGGGCCTTGTCAGTCCGGGGAGTTGTCGGTATCGCCCCGCGAACCTAACCCCTGGGACGCGCGCCGACCAGAGGTTTTTGGATCTTCAGCCAGGTCCGGAGCGGCCGGTACCCGGATGCTCTGACCCCCACGGCCCGCGGGCCGTCTCAGGCACTCGATGCCACCGTCGGGTCCAGTCGGGATGCCCTGCCGGCCGCCTGGCCGGTGGGGCCGCCGTCCCTCACGGGCATGACAAATGTCATGCCCTGTCAAGGTGTCTCTCCTTCTGCAGGTTGATGCCGGGTTCGTCCTGGCGGAGGAAGTGGCACCGGCGGCCGGGGACAAGACTCGGGGTGTCCCAGATCGCCGGGCCCCAGCGGGCCACCGACGAGGAGCCGCCGTGCGCCACACCCGTCCTGCCGACCGTCCTGCTCAGCGGCTGCGCCGCGCCGCCGCTGCGAGCGCCGTCGCCGTCGCCCTGCTGGCGGGCCTCGCTCCGGCGGCGAGCGCCGCCGGGCCGGCCCCGCTCCCCGCTCCCTCCGCGACTGCGGCGGGCCGGCACCCCGACCGGGTCCGGCTCCAGGCGGGACTCGACACCATCCGCAAGGCGGGCGTGTACGGCGTCTTCTCCGCCGTCCGCGACGGCCGCGCGCGCTTCGACGGCGCCGCCGGTGTCGCCGACGTCTCCACCGGACGCCCGGCCCGTCCCGGCTTCCGGCACCGGGTCGGCAGCATCACCAAGACGTTCACGGCCGTCGCCGTGCTCCAGCAGTCCGCGAAGGGCCGGATAGGCCTGGACCGCCCGGTCGGCGACTACGTGCCCGGGCTCCTGCCCGGCGAGCGGGGCCGCAAGGTGACCGTACGCATGCTCCTCAACCACACCAGCGGTATCGACGACTACATCGCGGACGCCTTCCCCTCCCTCAAGAAGGGCAGCACGGCCAGCCTGGACGACCACCGCTTCCGCACGGTACGACCGGCCGAGCTGATCGGGTACGGGGTGGCCCGGCCGCAGCTGTTCGAGCCCGGCACGGACTGGAGGTACTCGAACACCAACTACCTGCTGCTCGGTGAGGTGCTCCGCAAGGTCACCGGTCAGGACCCCGAACGGCTGATCACGCGGGACGTGATCCGGCCGGCCGGGCTGCGGGACACGTACTTCCCCGGCACCGACCCGTACGTCCGGGGCCCCCATGCCCGCATGTACGAGAACTTCTACGGGCTCATCGACCCGCCGCGCGACTACAGCGTCTACAACATGACCTGGGTCGGCACCGCGGGCGCCCTCGTCTCCACCCCGCGCGACCTCAACACCTTCTACCGCGCCCTGCTGACGGGCAACGTCCTGCCGCGCCGCCAGCTGGACCAGATGCGCACCACGGTCGACGTCAAGAACAGCGCGGGCGCCGTCGTCATGCGCTACGGCCTCGGCATCTACTCCATGGACACGCCGTGCGGCCCGGCCTGGGGCCACGACGGGGCCGTCTGGGGCTCCGGCACGTGGGCCATGTCCAGCCCGGACGGCGCGCGGCAGTTCGCGCTCGGGTACAACCTGATGAAGTACCAGCGTTTCAACGAGAGCGCCACTGCCCTCCTCCCGCACCCGGCCGACGCCGCCATGGCCGACTACGCCGAGCGGTCCCTCTGCGGGAGCACTACGCCGCCCACGCCGGACCCGGGGGCGAAGAAGAGCCGCGCCGTCGACGCGGCCCCGGCCGCTCGGATGACCCCGGCCGCACCCGGCGCACTGCCCCGGGCCGTCTCGGCGCTCCCCGGACCGCTGAGCACAACGCTTCGTTGAGAGGTCCGTCACCGTGCCCGGCGGTCGGCCGCCTGTGCCGTGCGCTCCAGTCGGCTCCGGTAGTCCTGCCACCACTCCGAATCGCCCGGCGCCATGCTGTCGTTGCCTTTGTTCATCCCCACGGCGCCGTCCACGCGTTCCCTGATGATGTCGGCGTGCCCGGCGTGAAGTCGGCCTTGGGATCCGATGCAGTCGTGGGTCCAGCCCGCCGCTCGCGCGCTCCCCGTCCACCGTCGGCCCCTGAGGGCTTCCTACAGCATCCGCACCTCGGCTTCGGGCAGCTTGGCCCACCAGTGGTGGTAGCGGCTGTAGACCTCCGCCTCGCGCTCGCCGAGGAATGCCGTCAGCGACCGGGCCTCCGCGGCAAGTCCGTCCCAGGCTGCGGCCGGCAGCGGCCGAAAGGCCGTGGCCTCGATGCCGCCCTCCACCGGACGCCACACGCCGGCGACACGGCCGTCCACCAGCACTGTGGGCAGTACGTCGCCGTTGCGCCGTATGACCAGCGGGCGGTAGGCCTCGGGTATGACCCGGCTGCGGTCGGCGTAGGCCAGCAGAGTGCTGTCCCACATGGCCATGAGGCGGGGAGGGGCAGGGGTTTCGGCGGGCGGCCGGGAGGCGCCCGGGAGGTCGAACAGCGTGCCGCCGTCCGGCCCCTGGAGCTGCTCGACCACGCCGTCCAGCGCGCGGAGTGCCGCGCGGACGGGGGCCCGCTGGACCATGGCGAACTGCGCCACGTCGGCAACCGACGCGGGTCCGAACCCCGCCAAGTAGCGGAGGATCAGGTTCTGCAGCGCCTGGGGTTCCACGGCCCGGCCCGTGGGCACGGGCCCGGATTCGGCTGCGACGAAGGACGGCCGGAGGCCGAACGACCACGGCGCGTCCGTCGGGGCGTGGTGCAGCGGGGCGTACGCCTTCAGTCCCCACCAGGCCGCGTCCTTCTGCCCGGTGCCGAGCCGCTCTTCGACCCATGTCTGCATCTCCGCCGAAGTCCGGGGCCGGCGGGCGAAGGCGAGCAGTTCCGGCACCAGCGCGTCGGCGCCCGCCGGGGTCAGCCCCCCGACGGCGAACCGGTGGCCGAGCCGGGAGGCGTACAGCGTGGGCTGCATCGCCCCCCGGAAGACGGGGTAGTCCTCGGCGTGCACGGCGTGCAGGGTGATCCGCATCAGCGTCGCCTTGACCACCGAGCGGCCGGTGAAGGCGGCGTCGAGGTCGGCCGGAGCGAAACCGCTGAGCCGGTTCCACAGGGCGACGTACGGCGACGCCGGGTGCTGCGCCTGGAGCGCCACCACGCGCCGCACTCCCTCGGGGACGGTCAGCGGCTCGCGTTCCAGCAGCAGTTGGCGGCTGAGGGTGGCCCGGTTGAGTTCGCGCGCGGTGATCATCACAGCGCAGGATTCTCCCCTGTCCCGCGATTGCGCGCAGCGGGGACGGCCGACCGGGCACGGCCACCGGGACCGGACCCGGAACGGACCCGACTACGCGCCGACGTAGGCCGCCAGGTGCTCTCCCGTGAGGGTGGGGCGGGTGGCGACGAGTTCGGCCGGGGTGCCCTCGAAGACGATGCGGCCGCCGTCGTGGCCCGCGCCGGGGCCTAGGTCGATGATCCAGTCGGCGTGCGCCATGACCGACTGGTGGTGCTCGACGACGATGACCGACTTGCCGGCGTCGACGAGCCGGTCGAGCAGGCCGAGCAGCTGCTCCACGTCGGCGAGGTGGAGGCCCGTCGTCGGCTCGTCGAGGACGTAGATGCCGCCTTTGTCGGCCATGTGGGTGGCCATCTTGAGGCGCTGCCGCTCGCCGCCGGACAGGGTGGTGAGCGGCTGGCCGAGGTTGAGGTAGCCGAGCCCGACGTCGGAGAGGCGGCTGAGGATGCGGTGCGCGGCCGGGGTGTGGGCCTCGCCGTTGCCGAAGAACTCCTCGGCCTCGGCCACGGACATCTCCAGCACCTCGCTGATGTCCCGGCCGCCGAGGAGGTACTCCAGCACCGATGCCTGGTAGCGCTTGCCCTCGCACTCCTCACAGGTGGTGGCGACGCCGGCCATCATCGCCAGGTCGGTGTAGATGACTCCGACGCCGTTGCAATTGGGGCAGGCGCCTTCGGAGTTGGCGCTGAACAGCGCCGGCTTGACGCCGTTGACCTTGGCGAACGCCTTGCGGATCGGTTCGAGCAGCCCCGTGTACGTCGCCGGGTTGCTCCGCCGCGAGCCGCGGATCGCACCCTGGTCGACCGACACCACGCCCGCACCGGCCGGGACGGACCCGTGGACGAGCGAGCTCTTGCCGGAGCCGGCGACGCCGGTGACGACGACGAGCACCCCCAGGGGGATGTCGACGTCGACGTCGCGGAGGTTGTGCGCCTTCGCGCCGCGGATCTCCAGGGTGCCGGTGGGCTTGCGCACCGTCTCCTTGACGGCGGCCCGGTCGTCGAGATGGCGGCCGGTGATGGTGCCGCCGGACCGCAGGCCCTCGACGGTGCCCTCGAAGCACACGGCGCCGCCCGCCTTGCCGGCGCCCGGACCGAGGTCGACGACGTGGTCGGCGATCTCGATCGTCTGCGGCTTGTGCTCCACGACGAGCACGGTGTTGCCCTTGTCGCGCAGGCGCAGCAGCAGGTCGTTCATCCGCTGGATGTCGTGCGGGTGCAGACCGGTGGTCGGCTCGTCGAAGACGTACGTGATGTCCGTGAGCGAGGAGCCGAGGTGGCGGATCATCTTGACGCGCTGCGCCTCGCCGCCCGAGAGCGTGCCCGCCGGCCGGTCGAGCGCGAGGTAGCCGAGGCCGATCTCCACGAACGAGTCGAGGGTCTGCTGCAGGGCCGTGAGCAGCGGGGCGACCGACGGTTCGGAGAGTCCGCGGACCCACTCGGCGAGGTCGCTGATCTGCATCGCGCAGGCGTCGGCGATGCTGATCCGCTTGATCTTCGACAGCCGGGCACCCTCGCTGAGCCGGGTGCCGTCGCACTCGGGGCAGGTGGTGAAGGTGACCGCCCGCTCCACGAACGCCCGGATGTGCGGCTGCATCGCTTCCTTGTCCTTGGACAGGAACGACTTCTGGATCTTGGGGATCAGTCCTTCGTAGGTGAGGTTGACGCCGTTGACCTTCACCTTCGTCGGCTCGCGGTAGAGGAAGTCCTGCATTTCCTTCTTGGTGAACCTGCGGATCGGCTTGTTCGGGTCGAGGAAGCCGGACTGGGCGTAGATTCCCACGGTCCACACGTTGTCCGACTTCCAGCCGGGGATGGTGAACGCGCCCTCGGCGATCGACTTGGAGTCGTCGTAGAGCTGGGTCAGGTCGATGTCGGAGACCGCGCCCCGGCCCTCGCAGCGCGTGCACATGCCGCCGGTGCGCTCGTAGGTCGCCTTCTCGGCCTTGGTCTTGGCGCCGCGCTGGACGGTGATCGCGCCGCTGGCCCGGACCGTGGCGGTGTTGAAGGAGTACGCGCTGGGCGGGCCGATGTGCGGCTTCCCGAGCCGGCTGAAGAGGATCCGCAGCATCGCGTTGGCGTCGGTGGCGGTGCCTACCGTGGAGCGCGGGTCGGCACCCATCCGCTGCTGGTCGACGATGATCGCGGTCGTCAGACCGTCGAGTACGTCGACCTCGGGGCGTGCGAGCGTCGGCATGAAGCCCTGCACGAAGGCGCTGTACGTTTCGTTGATCAGCCGCTGCGACTCGGCGGCGATCGTGTCGAACACCAGCGAGCTCTTGCCCGAGCCGGAGACACCGGTGAACACCGTCAGCCGGCGCTTCGGGATCTCGATGCTGACGTCCTTGAGGTTGTTCTCGCGCGCGCCGTGCACGCGGATCACTTCGTGGCTGTCGGCAACGTGACGTCCGGGCGACTGCCGGATCGTCGTCCTGGCCGTCCTCTTGGCCGTGCTCATCGTGTCTCCATCTGTTGCGCGGACCGCGTGCGCGATCTCCGTCGGTGTCGCCTGGATCGATCCAACCAAGCTTCGAGCTGAACGTCTGGCTTCTTGGTGGGCGCCGCCGTGGCGATGGGCATCACGCTAGGCGCCGCCCGGCCTCCGGCGCTTCTCAATTCCTGATCGATCCGCCCGGGCCCTCCGGAGCGGGCGTGCCGAGGCTCCAGGCGACCCCACCGGTCTCCGCTCCGCCGGAGGGTGCGATGTCCACGGTGCAGGGCGGGCACGTGGAGCCGTAGCGCAGTCCGGTCGTCGCAGCGCACCTCGTACCGGCGCTTCGCCGTGCCGCGGGCAGGGGTGAGGTCGACCGTACGCACGTAGACGCTGTCGCAGGCCACGTCGAAGCGGAACGGCCGTGCCGTGCCGTGCCGTGGGGACCCGGTACGGCACGTGGCGTGTGCGTACGTGTTCCAGGTCGACAGCACGGGCACGGCACGGTCGCCCTCGCCTCGGTCCGACTGTGGCCCCGCGGCGGTGTCAGCCCGCCGGGCGGTCCTTACACGCCGGTCGCGGGGCGGGGGTCGCGGCGCATGGCCCACAGCACCGGACCGCCTCCGGGCAGCTGCACTTCCCCGCGCACGGCGAAGCCGAAGTGCTCGTAGAAGGGGAGGTTGGACGGCTTCGAGGATTCCAGATAGACCGGCAGGCCCGCCGCGTCGGCCTGGGCCAGCCCCGAGCGGAGCAGGGCGGCTCCGTGCCCCTGGCCGCGGGCGGCCGGGTCCGCGCCGATCACCGCCAGGTACCAGTGCGCTTCCTTCGGTGCGTGCTCGGCCGCCGCCTCGACGGCGTCGCGGAACAGCAGGGCACGGTCTCCGAGGATGTTCTGCAGCTCCCGAATGGTCTCCGCGTCGGGGACGGCCTTCTCCTGGCCCTCGGGGGCCACCCAGAACGCGGCCGCCGAGTCGGTGCGCTCGCACACGCCGTGGTGGGCGTACTGACGGGTGAAGAGCGTGGTGAAGTAACGGCCGAGCGAGGCCTCGCGGGAGGAGTCGTCGGGGAAGAACCAGCGCATCATCGGGTCGTCGTCGAAGGCTCGGGCCAGGTGGCTGCTGATCGGTTGGGCATCGCCGACCGTTGCCGTCTTCGGAGTGTTCGTTATCGACATACGGGTCATTCTGCACCCTTGATGATCTTCGATGACCGCGGGGGCGCCTCTCGCCGTGCGGCCTCGACCGCCCTCCCGGGCCGGGCCGGCCGGGGTCGGGCAAGCCCCCCGTACGGCAGGGACTCGCCCGGCATCGGGAACGCACGCGGGGAGCAACTCCCCGTGCGGCCCGGCCGCTTCCCGGCCCGCGGCCGTCACGAGGCCTCGCTCCACACCTCGTCGCGCTGACGCGCCGTCCGGAGGGCGCCGGCCCACCAGACGAGGTCGTCGAGCATGGTCTTCGCAGCCTGCTCGGCACCACTCGCGTCCCGGGGCTCCCCGGCCCCGTCGAAGGGGAACCGGTGGAAGCTGACGGTCTCGCGGATCGTGGCGGCGTGCAGCTCGGCGAAGACCGGGCGCAGTTGCTCGACGGCACGCAGGCCGCCCGACAGTCCGCCGTACGACACGAAGCCGACCGGCTTGCGCGCCCAGACCCGCCCGGCGATGTCGATCGCCTGCTTCACCGAGGCCGGGAAGGAGTGGTTGTACTCGGGGGTGAGCAGCACGTAGGCGTCCGCCTCTGCGAGGCGCTGGACGAACGCCCGGCTGCGCGGGGCGAGATCGCGGGTCCAGTGGGCCGGCAGATCGGCGTCGACGAGGTCGATGACGGAGAGTTCGAAGTCGGTGCGGTCGGCGGCGACGCGTTCGAACCAGCGGGCGACCGTCGGGCCGAACCGGCCTTCGCGGGTGCTGCCGACGATGAGTGCGATGCGCAGTGGGGTAGTCATGACCACAGGTTTAGGACATCAAGTCCGCTTGAGGTCAAAGCCCGCTGGCCGCCACGACCTTGACGACACGGCCCAAGGGCTGTCCCGTAACCCCTGGTGGATCAGCGCACGGCGTCGGATCCGGTGCATCGCAAGGCGGAGGAGCATCCGCACACTGGGCGCATTCGGATGTTCCGACAACGCAGCGAGGTGCCGTAGCCGGCGGCGTGCGCCCGCCCGGGGTTACGGGACAGCCCTTAGGGGCGCAGGCCGGCCAGCAGGACGTCGAGGGCGAGTTCCGTCGCCTCCGGCAGCGGCGTGTCGTCGAGGAGGGATCCGACCGCCAGTGTTGCCAGGCCGTGGAGGGTGGAGAAGGCGACCTGGGCGAGCCGGGCGGCGTCGCCCTCGCGCACGAGGCCCTCCTGCTGCGCCTGCGCGATCAGTTCGGCGGCGGTCTCCAGGCTCCGGTGTCCCAGCTCCCGCAGTTCCGCGCTCGAGTCGTCGGCGTGCTTGACCGTGAACATGAGGTTGAGCAGCGTCGCGTGCGCGACGGCGAAGTCCACGTACGCGCGGCCCAGGTCTGCCAGGCGCGCCGTGACGGGGCCGGGGGCGTCGGCCGCGGCCCGCAGGCGGGCGTTCAGCCGGGTGAAGCCGTTGACGGCGAGGGCGTCCAGCAGGGCCTGCCGGTCGCGGAAGTGGCGGGCCGGTGCCGCGTGGCTGACGCCGAGGTCGCGAGCCAGGGCCCGGAGCGACAGTCCGTCGGCCCCGGACTCGGCGAGGACCGCCTCCGCCCGCTCCAGCAGTGCGGCCCTCAGGTTGCCGTGGTGGTAGGACCCCTCGGCCAAGGCGGTCACCCCTCTCTCCATGTTGTCATTGACTACAATGATGGCTCCGTCTACATTCGATTATCCCACCCCTGCGCGGGAACGGAGAACCACACGATGCCCATGCCCATGCCCATGCCCATGACCTACCGGGGGACCACGGCCCTGATCACCGGGGCGAGCGCCGGTCTCGGTGTCGAGTTCGCCCGCCAGTGGGCCGAGCGCGGCGCGGACGTCGTGCTGGTCGCCCGGCGCCTCGAACGGCTCGAGGAGCTGGCGGCGGACCTGGAGAAGCGCTTCGCGGTCAAGGCCCACGCGATCGCCGCCGACCTCGCCCTGCCGGGCGCGGCACCCGCACTGCGCGCGGAGCTCGACTCGCGCGGCATCCCGGTCCAGACCCTGATCAACAACGCCGGTTTCGGCAGCCACGGCCCCTTCGCCGGGCAGGACCCGTCGCAGATCAACGAAATGATCCAGCTCAACGTCGTCGCCGTGGCCGAGCTGACGCGGGCGTTCCTGCCCGATCTTGCAGCCGACGGCCGGGGCGCCCTGGTCACGGTCGCCAGCTCCGCCGCCCACCAGCCGACCCCTTCCATGGCCGTGTACGGAGCCACCAAGGCATTCGTACTGAGCTTCACGGAGGCCGTGGCGTACGAGACGCGCACCTCCCCGCTGCGCGTGCTCGCCGTCTCGCCGGGCCCGGTCGGCACCGAGTTCTTCGACGTCGTGGGCAGCCGGGACGCGGCCGTGGGCCGGATGGCCACTCCGGAGCAGGTCGTGACCGCCACGCGCCGGGCGCTGGAGCGCGGCAAGACCCCGCCCAGCATCGTCGCCGGCCTCGGCAACCGCATATCCGCCGTCGCCTCCCGCCTGGCACCCCGCCGCGTCGCCCTGACGGTGGCGGGGCGGGCCCTCAAGGCCTGACGGGGCCCGGCACGAAGCGACCCCGGACGCAGCCCCCTTCCTCCTCCCGGCGGACTCTGCCGTGCCGCGGCGGCGACCGCATGGTCCCGGTGTCATGCTGGGAACAAGAAAGCGGAGGGTGCCATGGGCTTCTACGGCGAGCAGGTGCTACCCCGGATCGTCACCGTCGTGTGCGGGGCCAAGACGGCCCGGCCGCTGCGCCGCCGGGTCTGCGCGGGCCTCACGGGGCGGGTGGTCGAGATCGGCTTCGGCAGCGGGCACAACGTCCCCTTCTACCCTCCTGCCGTCACCGGCGTGTCCGCCGTCGAGCCTTCCGACACCGCTTGGCAGCTGGCGGAAAAGCGCGTGCGGGCTTCCCGGATCCCCGTGCTGCGGGCCGGTCTGGACGGGCAGTCGCTGCCCTTCGAGGACGGGACGTTCGACTGCGCCCTGTCGACCTGGACGCTGTGCACCATCCCCGATGCCGATGCCGCCCTGCGGGAACTGCGCCGTGTCCTGAGGCCCGGCGGGACCCTCCACTTCCTCGAACACGGCCTGGCCCCGGAGGAGGACGAGCGCGTGCGCCGCTGGCAGCGGCGACTGGACCCGCTCCAGCAGCGCCTGTTCGGCGGATGCCATCTGACCCGCCGGCCCGTCTCGCTGGTCACCGGCGCCGGGTTCACCGTCACGTCCGTTGACGTCTTCTACGAGAAGGGCGGACCGAAGCTGCTGTGCTCCGACTCCCTCGGCGTCGCGGTCGCACCCGCGACGCCTTGAGGCCCGCGGCTGCTGCGCTCCTACGTGTTGGCCGCGCCGTAGTGCAGGACTCCGCCGCGGGGAACCAGGTATCCGATGTCCCGCGTCGGCGGCAGTTCTCCTGCACGGTGTGATCATGCGTCAGGGCCCGCTCCCGTGCCACCCGCAGCGACACCGGCCCCTGCGGGCGGCCAGGGGGTCCACCGACCGGTGGACGGCGGGTTCCACCGGCCGAGCCTGTCGCGGCACCTGCCACGTTGACCAGCATGTTCGACATGACGAATCTTCCTGTACGCATGGCTCGTTGGAGCGCCGAGCGCCCCTGGCGCGCGATCCTCGGCTGGCTGCTCTTCGTGGCGTTGTGCCTCGGGACCGGACTGGCGGTCGGCGGCAACCCGGCCGCCTCCGAGGACTTCCGGATCGGCGAGGCCGGCCGGGCCGAGAGCATCGCGGCCGAGGGCGGGCTCCAGCAGCCGCCGGTGGAGCGGGTGCTCATCCAGGCCCGGCCCGGCACGGGTCCGCTGGACACGGCCGCCGCCGACGCCGCCGCCAGGGACACCGTCGAGCGGATGCGGAAGCTTCCCGAGGTCCTCTCGGTCACCGGCCCGGTCCGGGCGGCCGACGGCTCGGCGGTCCGCGTCGACGTCACCATGAGGGGTGCCGAGCTCGACGGCAAGAAGCACGTGGACCCGCTGCTCGCGCAGACCGCCGCGGTCCAGGCGGCCCACCCCGGGGTGCGGGTGGACGAAGTCGGCGGCGCTTCCATCGGCAAGGGCGTCGACAAGCTCCGCGGTGACGACCTGGCCCGCACCGAGATGATCGCCCTGCCGGTCACGCTGGTCACCCTGCTGCTGGTGTTCAGCTCGGTGGCCATGGCGATCGTGCCGCTGGTGCTCGCGCTCTCCTCGATCACCGCCGCCGTGGGCCTGTCGATGCTCGCCTCGCACCTCTTCCCTGACGCCGGGGTCGGCACCAACATCATCCTGCTGATCGGCCTCGCCGTCGGCGTCGACTACACCCTCTTCTACCTCAAGCGGGACCGTGAGGAACGGGCCCTGGCGGACGGCCGGCTCAGCTCGAGCGCCATCGTCGAACTCGCCGCCGCCACCTCCGGCCGCGCCGTGGTCGTCTCCGGACTCGCCGTCGCCGTCTCCAGCGCCACCCTCTACCTCGCCGACGACGTGATCTTCTCCTCGATCGCCACCGGCGCTGTCGTCGTCACGCTCGTCGCCGTCGTCAGCTCTCTGACCGTGCTCCCCGCCCTGCTGGCCAAGCTCGGCGAGCGCTCCGAACGGCGCAAGGCCGCCCGCGGGGCCCGGGATGCCGACAGGGCTCACGGCGCCCGTACGGCATCCAGGGCGAGCAGGATCCGCGCCGCACGGACCGCGCAGGGCACGAAGGGCCGCTCCCACCGGATCACCGACGCCGTGCTGCGCCCCACCCGCAAGCACCCGGCCGCCACCCTCGCCGTCGCCACCCTCGCGATGCTCGCCCTGGCGCTGCCCCTGCTGAACCTGAACCTGACCGAGATGAGCCGCGAGACGCACTCCCGCGCCATCCCCGCCATGCGGACCTACGACCGGCTGACGGACGCCTACCCGGAGCTCAGGGCCGGCCACCAGGTCGTCGTACGGGCCGATGCCGGACAGGCCGACGAGGTGGCCGCCGCGCTCCGCACGCTCGCCGAGCGCGCCCAGGAGGACCTGGGCGCCACCGGGACGCCGGCCCTGCGCACCTCCCCCGACCGCCGGATCAGCCTGCTGGAGCTGGCCGTCCCGCACTCCGTCGGCTCCGACACCGCCCGGGCCTCGCTGCGGCGGCTGCGCGAGACGCACGTACCGGCCACCGTCGGTCGACTGGCCGGAGCCGAAGCCGCAGTGACCGGTGAGGTCGCCCGCTACGCCGACTATCCGGCGCACCAGAAGCAGAAGCTCCCGCTGATCATCGGCGCCCTGCTGCTGGTCACCTTCGCCATGACCGTGTGGGCCTTCCGCTCGGTGGTCCTCGGCCTCGTCGGGATCGTGCTCAACCTGCTCTCCGCCGCTGCCTCGCTCGGCGTGCTGGTACTGGTCTTCCAGTACGAATGGGCCGAAGGGCTCCTCGGCTTCGACTCCACGGGCTCCATCGGCTCCCGGGTCCCGCTGTTCCTCTTCGTGATCCTCTTCGGCCTGTCGATGGACTACCAGGTCTTCGTCATCAGCCGGATCAGGGAGGCCGCGCTGAGCGGAGTACCCACCAAGCAGGCGGTGGTCGACGGCATCCGCAGCTCGGCCGGTGTGGTCACCAGTGCCGCCGTGGTGATGGTGACGGTCTTCGCCAGCTTCGCGGCGCTGCACCTGATCGAGATGAAGCAGATCGGTTTCAGCCTGGCGGTGGCGGTCCTGCTGGACGCCTTCGTCATCCGGATCCTGATCCTGCCCTCGCTGATGCTGCTGCTGGGCGAGGCCAACTGGTGGCCGTCCCGCGGCGTCCGGCGGGCCCGGCGGGCCCAGGGGGATCTCCGAACGGCGGCTCCCGTGCCCTGCGCCGTACCCGGAACCGAGCCCGGTGCGCGACCGGTCTCGGCTCCGGAGCCCGCGGCCGACGGCGGCCGGACCGCGCACGTAGGGTGACGGCATGGATCAACAGCCGCAGCTCGCCGACCGGTTACCGGTACGCAGCGTCCACCTCTGGTACTCGGTGGCCTGGGTGGTCCTCGGCCTGGCGCCCTCGGTCATCGGCGTGCAGAACGACCGCGGACCGGCCGCGTACGCCTCGCTCGCCGTGCTGACCGTCCTGGCCGTCGGGTACGCGGCGGTCCGGATCCGCCCGGCGCGGCCCGTGCTGCCGCCCCCGGCCTGGCCGGCGGTGCTGGCTCTCGGCCTGGGGGCGATGGCCGCCCTGCCGGGCGGCGGCGCGGCCCTGTTCATCGTCTCGCTGCCGCAGTTCTGGATCCACACCCGCACCCCGCGCGCGGCGATCGCCCTCAGCGGTGCCGCCGCCGCGGCAACCGTGGCCGGCACCACCGCGTACGCCGCCGGGTCCCCCACGGGCAACGCCGTCTTCACGGTGATCGGCTACGCGGCC
Source organism: Streptomyces sp. NPDC037401 (assembly GCF_055602345.1). Classification (NCBI taxonomy): domain Bacteria; kingdom Bacillati; phylum Actinomycetota; class Actinomycetes; order Kitasatosporales; family Streptomycetaceae; genus Streptomyces; species Streptomyces sp. NPDC037401. Next base: position 68,980 of record NZ_JBVJWO010000017.1, on the reverse strand, counting down.
GGGGTGCTGCTGGGCCTGCTGGTGGACCGGCTGCAGGCGGACGGCGAGGAGCGGGCCGGCCGGCTCGAAGCCGATCTGGAGGGCGCCCGGCAGCGGCTGGCCGAGGCCCACCGGCAGCAGGGCGCGGCGGACGAACGCGAGCGGATGGCCCGGGAGATCCACGACACGCTGGCGCAGGGTTTCGCCTCGATCATCGTGCTGGCGGAGGCGGCCCGTTCGGCGCTGGACACCGACCCCGAGCGGGCCGCCGGGCAGCTTCGGTCGATCGAGCGGACCGCTCGGGAGAACTTCGCCGAGGCCCGGGTGCTGGTCGGCTCCGCGCCGCAGAGCGGCCTCACCCCGGGCCCGGTCGTCGGCACGCTGCGCCGCACGCTGGAACGTTTCACCCAGGACACCGGCCTGGCCGTGGACGCCGACCTCCCGCCGGACGTGGACTGCGACCAGCAGACCCGGATCGCGCTGCTGCGCTGCACGCAGGAGTCGCTGGCGAACATACGCAAGCACGCCGACGCGAGCACGGTCGGAGTGGTGCTCACCCAGCACCCGTACGCCATCGAGCTGGAGATCACGGACGACGGGCGCGGGTTCGTGGTCGGGGAATCCCCCGGCTTCGGCCTCGACGGGATGCGCAAGCGGCTGACCGAGCTGGGCGGCGAGCTCACCGTCACCAGCTCCGTGGGCGACGGCACGCGCATCCTCGCCACCATTCACACGACCGGAAGGGAAGCCTGACTTGACGACCGGAACCGAGGTCACCCCGCTGCGGGTCGTCGTGGTGGACGACCACACCGTGATGCGGGCAGGAGTCGTCGCCCTGCTCGCGGAGGAACCCTCCATCGTGGTGGCCGGGGAGGCGGACAACGGCCGCGAGGGGGTCGAGATCACGGCTGCGCTCGCCCCGGACGTGGTCCTGATGGACCTGCGGATGCCGGTCATGGACGGGGTGGCCGCCACCGCCGAGATCACGGCAGGTCCGTCCGGGAGCCGGGTGCTGATCCTGACCACGTACGACACGGACGCGGAGATCGAGCGCGCGGTCGAGGCGGGGGCCATCGGCTACCTGCTCAAGGACACCACCCGGGAGCAGCTCGTCGACGCGATCCGCTCGGCCGCGCGCGGCGAGACCGTGCTGGCGCCGAGGGTGGCCGAACGCCTGGTCGCCCGGATGCGCCGGCCGGCGCCGGTGGTGCTGACCGCTCGGGAGCAGGACGTGCTGAACGCGGTGGCGGACGGCCTGTCCAACGCCGACATCGGCCGGCGCCTGGTGATCGCGGAGGCAACGGTGAAAACGCACTTGCTGCGCGTCTTCGCCAAGCTGGACGTCAGCGACCGCACCCACGCGGTGGTGATGGCGATGGACCAGGGCCTCCTCACCCGGCCCGACCGGGAACGGGGCAGGGGCCGGGGAACGCCGTAAGGCATGCCCCGGCACGAGGAGTTGACGTCCGGAAAGCCCGAGAAGGCATCGTGGCGAATTCAGGGCCTGGCCGGCGGAATGGCGCGCCGGCGGTGTCGCATCGACCGGCGGCTGCCTGCCGGACCGCCTCATACGCTATGCAGATGATGATCAAGCATGCCGCCCGCCGGACCGTCTCGGTCGTTCTGCTCCTGACAGGGACAGCGGGGTGCGCCGAGTCCGGCGGCCGCGCCGCTTCCGGTCCCACGGCCACCGCCCCGGCGGAAGCCGCCGCGAAGCCCACCGGAGGGCGACCCTCGAGCGCCGCACCGGCCTCCTCCGCACCGGCCGCTTCCGCACCGGCCGCTTCCGCACCGCCCTCCGGGCCCGGCTCGGCGGCACCGGTCACGGACGCGATGCTGAAGCCGGCGGAAACCGCCCGCGATGCCGCGCAGCACTTCGCGCAGGCTCTTGCGCGCGGCGAGGCGGAGCTGGCCTGCGGGCTGGCGGACGCCCGGCTGCGGGCGAGCGTCCCCGGCGGCTCGTGCGCCGCGGCCCTCGCCGAGCTGGTCACGGACGGCCGGTACGTCTTCGGGCAGAGCGCCTGCGTCGACTCGCCGACCAGCTACAAGATCGACCGCGACCCTCAGGACACCCCGGACTCCGTGCGTGTCGACATCGACTGCGCGCAGGGCCACACCTGGCTCCGGGTCCACCGCATCGGCACCATCTGGCGGGTCACCGACATCAACCGCCCCTGAACCACGAAGCGCAGCACCGGGGGGGGGAGGCAGGGGGGGGGGGGGGGGGGGGGGGGGGGGGGGGGGGTGTGGCACGGAAATTTAGATAGGGAGGGATATCGGTAGGAGGTACCG
>NZ_JBVJWO010000017.1:45369-66699 GCF_055602345.1 Streptomyces sp. NPDC037401 | reverse complement strand
CTGTATATGGTGCGGACTGCACAAAAAAAGACACGACCACCCCCCCCCCCCCCCCCACCCCCCCCACCACCCCCCCCACCCCCCCCCCCCCCCCGCCCCCCCCCCCCCGGTGCGGGGTCATGGCATGTCGCCCTGCCAGTCGAAGCGGGACGGATCGCCGGGCCGCGGCCCGTACGAGGCCCGGCCGCCGGGTCCGTACCGTCCGATCTCCGTCATCAGCAAGGCCCCTTCGGCACGGTCCGCCGGGCTCCAGCCGGTGACGTCCAGCAACAGCCCGTCCAGCGGGCCGCCGACCAGCTCTGCGTACGCGTGCCCCGGGCGCGGCCCCGGATCGGGGTCGTCATGATCGGCGCCGTACACCCGGCCGCGCATGATCTGCTCATCCATACCGACAGCATCGCTCCGACCACTGACATCGGCGGATGCCGCACGGCCGTCAGAGGGTGCCGGCGAGCGCGATGGCGCCGGGGGTCCCGGTGAGCCCCTCCAGACGTACGGGGCCGGTGCCGTTCCAGGTCCGGTCGGTGTGCCGGACGGTGTGCAGGACACGCCGGTCGGCCGTGGTGACGGCCACCTGCAGCTGACCGTCGACACCGGCCGCGGCCACCGAGGTGGCGGTGATGTCGCCGAGCACCCCGTCGAGGTCGGCGAAGTCGTCCCAGCGGCCGTCGGCCTTGCGGATGGAGTGGTACTGGCGGGTGCCGTTGTCGGTGGCGACGACCACGTGCGTGTCGCCGCCGATGCCGGCCATGGCCACCGAGGTCACGGTGCCGGTGTCACCAGCGGCCTGGGAGACGTTCCCCCACGGGGTCCAGTGGCCGGTCGTCTTGCGGAGGGTGTGGAAGGCCTTGCCGCCGCTGACGGCGATGACCTGGAGCTGACCCCCGGCACTGGCGGTGGCGACGGAGGTGACGGCGCCGATCGGGCTGGTGGCCTCGGTGACGTCGCCGAACTGGGTCCAGTGGCCGGTGGCACTGCGGACGGTGTGGTGGACCTTGCCGCCGGCGACGGCGACGACGTGCAGGTCCGCACCGATGGAGACGGCGGAGACGCGGGTGATGCCGGTCAGCGTTCCGGCCACCGCGCCGACGTGCCCGAAGGCGCCCCAGCTGCCGTCGGCCTTGCGGATGGTGTGGTGCAGGCGCCCGTCGGCCGCCAGCGCCACGACGTGCGTGTCCCCGTTGATGCCCGCGACCGCGGCCGCGCGCACTCCGCCGATGTTCCCGGCCGTGGTGGTCTGCACGTCGCCGAAGCCGGTCCAGGTGCCGTCGGCCAGCCGGATGCCCTGGTAGAGGCCGGTGCCGCTCTGAACGAGGGCCTCGGTCTTCCAGCCGGGCGACTGCGCACGGGTCTGCCGGATCCAGCCGTCGAGGCCGTCGGTCCGCGTGGCGACGGCGCCCGTACGGGTCTCCGCCGGGTCGGTGCCGAGGCAGCCGGCCTGCCAGGAGCGGCTGCTGAGCCCGACGAGCTCGCCGTCGGCGTTGAGCACGGGGCCGCCCGCGTCGCCCTTGCAGATGCCGGCGCCGGAGGTACCGGTCATCGGGAGGGTGGTGACGGTCGCGGAACCGGTGTCGAAGGTGCCGGTGTGGGCGCTGCCGGGGAGCCACTCGCCCGCCGTCCGGCCGAAGCCCGAGGCGGTCACGGCCGTGCCGGTGCCGGGGGCGGTCCGGGCCATCTTGACCGGCGTCACGCCGGTGACCGGCTGCGCCAGCTTCGCCAGGACCACGTCGCGGTCGTCGCGCGGCGCGAGCTCGGTCAGTTCGATGACGTTCACGCCGAAGGCTGCGGTGGACTTGGTCCGGGGCTTGCCGGCCGGGACCTGCTCGCCGGCCTTCTCGGCGAAGCAGCCCGTCGCGGTCAGCAGCCACTCGGTGGCGACGAGCACTCCGGAACAGGCGCGTGCCGTGTCGCCCGTGCCGACGGTGATGCGGGCGGTGTGGGCGAGCTTGCCGCCGGGAGCGGGCGTGCCGACGACGGCCGTGGCCGAGCCGGCGGCCAGGAGACCGGCCGTGACCGTGGCCACGGCGGTGGTGGAGATCCGCGCGGAGCGGGGGCGGAACGAGGACATGGGACTTTCCTTCGACGGGGCGGGCAGCAGGGTGGGCGGGCGCGGAGCGGGGTGCGCGGTCCGGGGCGTTCGGCCCGGGCGGGTAGCCGCTGCCGGCGTGGGCAGCGGGTACCCGGGCAGGCGGGTCAGGCCTTCTTCCACAGGTTGTTGGACTTGCCGTTGCACCACCACAGACCGGTGGGCGAGTCGCGTTCGGTCTTCTCGCCGCTGACGTTCAGGCAGAGCCCGTGGGCAGCGTCGGTGATCGTGCCGTCGGCGTTGACGTTCCACTTCTGCGCGGCCTCGCCGTTGCAGGGCCAGGAGATCAGCCTGGCTCCGGCCTTGGCGACGCCGCCGGAGGGCGTCACGCACATGTCGCCGAAGACCCGCAGTTCCTTGGCGTCGGTGTAGGTGAACTGCTGGTTCTGGCCGCCCCAGTAGTCCCAGATCTGGACCGGCGCGTCCCACTGGGTGCCGGCCACGTCGAGGGCGCGGTTCGAGCCGGCGCCGATCAGCGCGAAGGTCGAGCCGACCGTCTGGTCGATCCACGGCTTGATGTCGTCGATACGGGCGCCGACAGCGCCGGTACGGGTCTCCGTGGGGGCGGTACCGAGGCAGCCGCCCTGCCAGGAACGGCCGGCCACGGCCACGAGTTCGGCCGCGGCGCCGGAGCCCCGCAGCAGCGGGGCGCCCGTGTCGCCCTTGCAGATCGCGTCGGCCGGGCTGCCCTTGCCCACGACGGAGACGGTGGTCTCCGCGGTCTCGGTGACGCCGAACCGGCCGGTGTGCAGCTTGCCCGGCACCCACTCGGTCTTGGTACGGCCGAAGCCGACGGCCGTGACGGCCTCGTCCCGGGCGGGGGCGGTCGCCGCCGGCTTGACGGGAGCGATGTCGACCACGGGGCGCTCGACGCGGGCCAGTACCAGGTCCCGGTCGGTGCGGGGCTGGAGGTCGACGACGGACAGGGCCTGCCCGTTGGCGAAGGTGGCGGTCGCCTTGAGGGCGGGCTTGCCGGCCGGCACCTGGGCGCCGGGGGTGGCGGCGAAGCAGCTGGCTGCGGCGGCGATCCACAGGTCGTCGATCAGCGTGGCGGTGCAGGCCCTCGGGGCGTCCTCCCCGCCGATCGCCAGCTTCGCGGTGAAGGCGAACTGGCCTTCGGCGGCCGGGGTGCCGACCATGGCCTGGGCCGTGCCGACGGACATCAGCGAGGCGACGGTGACTGCGGTGAGCGTCGCACTGGTCCATGCACGCGCGCGGGTTTCGGACATGTTCTTCCTCTGTTGCCTTGTGCGGTGGCTGAAGGGTGGTGGGCCGGGCAGTCCGGAGGGGCCGGGGGGGGGGGGGGGGGGGGGGGGGGGGGGGGGGGGGGGTGGGCCCCCCCCCCCCCCCCGGCGCCCCCCCCCCCCCCCCCAAGCCCGTCGCGGACGGCCGCGGAGGGGTCCCGTCACGGAAGACGGCCGCCGGGACGGGGTGCAGGGCGCGGGTCAGGCGCCCGAGGCGACCTTGCCGACGTTGATCCAGCCGTTGCCCCCGGCCGGATCGCCGCCGTTCCATCCGTGGACGGTGGCGCTGCTGTCGCTCCCGCTGCCGCGCAGGACGTAGTCGGCGTGGGTGTCGGCGGTGAAGTCGACGAACTCGACCCGGTTGTGTTCGGTGGTCAGGCCCGTCGCGATCTGCCCGACGACCTTCCAGCCGCCGTTCGGGACGACGTCGCCACCGCGGTTCAGGTACAGGTCGACGCCACCGCTCGGCTTGACGACGTGGTAGTCGGCCTTGCCGTCGCCGTCGTTGTCCGCGAAGCGGACCCGGCTGCGGTCGTCGGTCACGCCGGTCGCGACGCGGCCCACGTGCTGCCACGGTGCGACCTCGTCGCCGCCGCGGTTCAGGTAGACGTCGACGGCCCCGCTGTCGTTGAAGGCGAGGTAGTCGGTCCTGCCGTCGCCGTCCCAGTCCGCGAAGCGGACCTTGCTCTGGTCCGGTGTGACCCCGGAGGCCACCTGGCCGATGCCCTGCCAGCCGTTGGCCCCGGCCGGGTCGCCGCCGCGGTTGAGCCACACGTCGACCGATCCGCTGCGGTTGACGACCAGGTAGTCGAACCGCCCGTCGCCGTCGAAGTCCGCCAGGCGGACCCGGCTGCGGTCCGGGGTGATGCCGGTGGCCACGCGGCCGATGCCCTGCCAGCCGTTCGCCCCGGCCGGGTCGCCGCCGTGGTTGAGCCAGACGTTCACCTCGCCGTTGTCGGCGATCGTGACGTAGTCGGGCCGTCGGTCGCCGTCGAAGTCGGCCCAGCGCACCCGGTTGCCGCCGCCGGCCTCATGGGATGCGGCGGAACGGCGCGGTTCGGTGGTCTTGGCGATCCAGTCGGCCAGGTCGTCGGTACGTGAGGCGACCGCACCGGTGCGCGTTTCGGCGGGGTCGGTGCCGAGGCAACCTCCCTGCCAGGAACGGCTGCTGACGCCGACGAGCCGGCCCGCGGCGTCGAGCACCGGACCGCCGGTGTCGCCCTTGCAGAGCACGTCGGTGCCCTTGCCGGTGAAGGAGAGCGCGGTGGCGTCGGTCGAACCCGCGGTGAACGCGCCGGTGTGCGCCTTGCCCGGTACCCACTGGGTACGGGTGCGGCCGAAGCCCACCGCCGTCAGGGCTGCACCGGCCGTCGGCGCGGAGTCCGCACGCTGGACGGCCGCGATGTCCGTGACCGGGGCGGCCAGCCGGGCGAGGACCAGGTCGCGGTCGGTGCGCGGGGCGAGTTCGGTCACCTCGACGGTGCGGCCGTCTGCGAGGACGGCCGTCGCCTTGAGGGCGGGCTTGCCGGCCGGCACCTGGGCTCCCGGCGCCGTCGCGAAGCAGCTGCCTGCGGTGGCGACCCAGTACGAGTCGATCAGTGTCGCCGTGCACGCCCGGGCGAGTTCCCCCTCGCCGAGGCGCATGCCGACGACTGCCGAGTGCTGTCCCGCCGGGGCCTCGGGGCCCTCGACCGCCTGGGCGGACCCGGCGGAGAGGAGCCCGGCGGCGACCGTGGCAGCAGCGAGCACAAGGGAGTTGGCACGGGCAGTGCGCGTGCTGAGAAGAGACATGAGTGGTCCTTGCGGTGGCGCTTTCGCTGCCTACTTGGAGGTGGTGAGCGCCACGAGCGCGTGGTCGCGCTTTGCGGGGTCGGTGGTCTTGCCGACACCCACCCACTCGTTCTTCGGCACGTCGAACGAAACCTCGGAGTTCGCGACGGTCATGTCGACGTGGACCTTGTAGTCGAACGAGCGGACCGCGTAGACCCGCGGGAGCTCCAGGACCAGGGAACCGGCACCGGTGACGCGGAAGCAGAACGGCTTGTTCGGCTCCGTGTGGCTGTAGACCTCGATGCGGTCCGGGTCGGCGATGGCGTTGCACGCCGCGTACATGATGTGTCCGTCGCCGCTCTTCAGCTTGATTCCACGCGCCTTGAGCGCGGCATCGGCTTCGGCCTGCGGGTACTGGAAATCCTCCACCGCGAGCGGCGGGAGGTCGGCCGAAACGGCCTTGCTGGTGGTGGTGCCGGAGCCGGAGTCAACGGCCACGGCGGCGCCGCCCATTGCGACGACTCCGACCAGAGAAGCAGCAAGGATTACGGCAGGGGAGAGCTTCATGAGCTTCCTCTTTCAACTGTCTTGCGACGGAGAAGCAGGCGAATGCCTACTGGTCGGCCGCCCGGCTGGAACCAGGATCCCCGTCGTTTCCCCCTAGTTGCCCTAGCCAGCCACGCCTGTCGCACTGCTGTGGTCCGGGACGGCGTTGGCATTTCTACCAGCCGAGTTCCGGAATGACCGAATCCACCGGCTTGTGATGTGCCTAACAAAGATCGCCTCGGACTCGGATCCAGATCGGGGAAACATGTCTGAGAGAGCGTCAAGTTACGTAATTAGAAGGGAAGTTGATCTCCAGAGATCCGAATTCACGAAGGCACCGGAAGGCGTTACCGGCGGTTTAGGGTGGCTCACAACACCTCCCGGAGGGTGCGAGCATGACGGTTCATCAATCGCGATGAACGGGGGCCGGAGACCAAACGGCCGTCCGTGTTTGCGCATTTGGGGGAAGACGAAGTGTTGGGAAGCGACAATCGCTTTCGAGCAGGGCCGTCGCGTGGCGGGATAATCGCCCGCGCATCGGTCGCGGGGGCGTTGTCCCTCGCAATGGGAGCAGGCCTGTTGGGTACGGCGGTGGCCTTTGCGGCACCGGCCGCGGCAGGTGCCGAAGCACTCCCGCCTAACAAGCGGGCCCAGTTGCTCGAGCTGTGGCGTACGGGTGGGGACGAGACCAGGGATGCGGCCGAAAAGGTGCTGACGGCGGGTGACGCCGCCGTGAGCGACTTCCTGTCGAAGAAGGCGCCCGACCTGGTCCAGGTGGACAACCAGGTCAAGGCCCTTCAGCTGATGAACGAGAGCGGGCCCTCGGTCCGCAAGGGCCTCAACGAGGCCCTCAGCGGGACGCCGGAGCAGCTCGCCAAGTACCTGGCGACGGGCTGGCAGGAGGCGCTGCTCGAGGACCAGCGGATGGCCGTCCTGCAGACGATGAACCAGGCGGGCGACTCCGTGCGCGCCGCCGGTACGAAGGCGATCGACCAGGGCACGACCGCCGCCCTGATGGACTTCCTCGCCATGGAGCTGCCCGCAGCCCGCGAGGAGGACGAACGCATGGAGATCCTGCAGATCTCCGCGTCCGCGGGGCCGGCGCTCAAGAAGGCCGCCCAGGAGGCGCTGGGCGGCTCGGCAGCTTCCATGCACGTGTTCCTGACGGAGGGCCAGTTCGTCGCGCGAGCCCGTGACCAGGAGACGCTGACGGTCACCCAGCTGGCCGATCTCGCCACCAAGGCCGGCGAGACCGCCAAGGCCGAGACGGAGGCGGCGAAGGCTGCGGCGACGCAGGCCGAGCAGGCCGCAGCCAAGGCGAAGGCGGCTGCGGAGGAGGCGAGAAAGGCAACGGCTGCGGCCAAGGCCTCCTCGGAAGAGGCTGCCCTGAAGGCCCGGGCGGCAGCGAGGGCCGCCAGCGGCGCCGCCGCTGCGGCCCGTACGGCCATCCGCGCCTCCAACACGGCCATTTCGGCGGCCCGCACCGCGGCGAGCGCAGCCGCGTCCGCCGCCTCGGCCGCTGCGGCAGCCGGCAACGCAGCCGCCCGCGCCTACGAGTCCGCGACCGCCGCGTCCAGGGACGCGGGCAACGCGAGCGCCGCCCGGCAGGCGTCCCAGCAGGCACGCGACGCGGCGAAGGGCGCGGAGAACGCGGCCGCCGCCGCCATGCAGGCGATCCAGGCCCTGTCGGGCGCGACCGCTGCGGCCCAGTCCGCCGCGAGCGCCGGCCGCCACGCGGCCGCCGCCGCCACGGCAGCGGCCGAGGCCGGTGCCAAGGAGGGCCTCGCGGCCGCGGACGCCCAGCGTGCGGCCGCTGCCGCCGCCCAGGCCCGCAGCGCCGCCGCGACCGCGACCAACGCCGCGGACGCGGCCGAGAACCTGGCCGGCATCGCCGGCACCGCGGCACGCGGTGCGCACAAGGCTGCGACGGACGCGGCCGCCCACGCCCGAAAGGCGGCGAAGGCCGCGGACGAGGCCGTGGCCCAGGCCGGCAAGGCGGTCGACTACGCGAACGCCTCGGGCCGGCACGCCGTTGCCGCCGTCGAGGCGGCCAAGAACGCCTCGGAGGCCGTGGACAAGGCCAAGGACGTCTTCAAGACCGCTCGCGCGACGGAGAAGGCTCAGCTGGAGGCGCAGAAGGCCGAGTTCGCCCGCGCCGCCGCCGAGGCGAAGAAGCAGGAGCAGGAGCAGGCGGTCAAGGCCGCCGACAACCAGCTCGAGGCCGCGCGCCGCGACGCGGAGACCACGAAGCTCCTCGCGGACGCCGTCGCCCCCGGCGTCGCCCCGCAGACCGCCGTGACGAAGGGCCGTACGGCCGCCCTGCGGCTCATGACCACCGGCGGCCCCTGGACGCGGACCGCAGCCGAGTCCGCGCTGACGGGCACCGACGTCGAGGTCCAGGCCTGGCTCAAGTCGCTGCGCAAGCGCTCCGAGGAGCAGGACGACTGGGCCCGGGTCAGCAACCTCGCCGACACCGGTTCCGCCGCCCCGCTGCGCACCGCCGCGGCCGCTGCCCTCAAGGGCTCGTACGCGGACGTCACGACCTTCCTGAAGACCGGTCAGCACGACGCCCAGATGGAGGAATACCGGGTCAAGGTCCTGCAGATCTCCGCCGCCGGCGGCACGCAGGTCAAGAAGGCGGCCACGGCCGCCATCGACGCCCGGACGACCGAGGCGCTGCGCGCCTTCCTCGAGACCGGCTGGTACGCGGCGCGCGAGGAGGACGACCGCGAGATCGCCCTGCAGCTCAAGGGCAGCGGCGGCGACCAGGTCAAGGCTGCGGCCTTCGTCGCGCTGGAAGGCCCGGCGGCGATGCTGCACCAGTTCGTGACCGTCGGCCGCTACCAGGCGGCCAAGCTCGACCAGGACGCCACGGCCCATGCCGCGAGCATCGAGGCCCTGATCGCCGGCGCGGCCAGAACGGCCGCGATCGCCCACGAGAACGCCCAGCAGGCGGTGGCGGCCGCGGCCAACGCCAGGGACGCTGCCAACGAAGCGACCAAGGCCGCCGAGGCGGCGCTGAAGTCGAAGGCAGAGGCCGCGACGTACGCCAAGGACGCGCAGACGTCCGCGGAGGCGGCCTCCGCTTCCGCCAAGCAGGCGGCCGAGTCGGCCAAGCTCGCGCGCAGTGCGGCGCAGCAGGCGCAGAGCGCGGCCCGACAGGCCGACGCTTCTGCGGCCTCGGCCCGCTACTCGGCCTCCAAGGCGGCCGCCTACGCCGCCGATGCCCGGCAGTCGGCCGCGTCCGCGCGTGCCTCTGCGTACGCCGCCAAGCAGGACGCCACCGTGGCCGCCAACGCGGCCATCGAGGCCACGGCGATCGCCATCACCAAGTTCCTGGAGCAGTACCGCAGCCCCAAGGGGGACATCTCCGTCAGCGGCGGCGGAAACCCGGCGCCGGAGTCGGACCAGGACGGCGAGCACTTCAAGTACGACTCGGCGTCCGTCCTCGAGTACCTCGTCATGCACCAGTTCAACACGGGCGTGCTGGCCGGAGGCCACCTCGCCACCTGCGCATCGGGCCCGATGGCCTGTGAGCTGTACGGTTACTGGACCACGGCTCCGGACCGCCCGTACAACCTCTCGGCAGGCCAGATGGACCGGCTCACCAATGAGAAGAACTGGGCGAAGAGCCGCGCGGACCTGATGGACGGCTACCTGCTGCAGGCCGCGAAGAGCTGCACCACCGCCACGTGCCGCGTCAACGTCGACAGCATGTGGAAGACGGGCTCGTTCGACGAGAACGACCGGGACCTCAACTTCGCGCTGCGCGGCTTCCAGTACCGCCAGAGCGGCACCGTCACCCTGACGCGGCAGGCCGACGGCCGGTACCGCGCCACGGGCGATACGCGGGTCGACGTCTTCAAGGACTACAACTTCGACTACGGCGAGAAGAAGTGGGGCATCGACTTCGGGCTGTGGGCCGAGCTGCACCGGTACGGCATGGCCCGGGACTACGAGGTCCACGGCAGCAGCACCATCAGGATCGACCAGCCTGTGGGCTGAGGGACCGTCTCCACACGGTCGAAGTTTTCTCGGAGGGATGCGATGAACGAGCGGGGCAGGATGAGATTCACCGGAGGCAAGCGGTCCGGGTCGGTACGGAGCCTGGTCGCACTGGCCGCCCTCGCCGCCCCGCTCGTCACGGGCTGCGGGAGCGAGAGCCGGGAGGAAGTGCTCAAGGCCTTCGACCTGGAGCTGCCGGCCTGTCCCACCGACGTCACGTCCTTCAGGGGAACGACGTCCTGGCCGGACACGAAGCTCGTGATGAGCCTCACCGTGCCCAAGGACTGCGCCGGGCAGTACCTGAAGGACCACGGAGTGGACCTCGAGAATCCGCTCCACTGGCCCGCCTCGGGCCCGAGGACGCAGGGCAGCGTGACGATCCCGGCGACCGAGCCGCCCTTCCAGGACAAGTCGATGAAGCAGTTCGGCCTCGAGCTCGACCCGGGCAAGAGGTATGAGATGTTCCGCGGATTCACCACGTCCAAGAAGGCGGAGTTCCTCGTGTTGCTCGTGCCCGAGGGCTCCAAGACCACGGTCTACATGGAGTCCGGAGCCACGGGCAGCGTGAAGAGCAGCGGCTGAGCCCCACCACAGGAATGCCCCGGACCACCGATGTGGTCCGGGGCATTCCGCATTCTGCCTGGCAGGGGCGCTGTCAGCGGCCGAACTGCGGTCGCGTAGAAATGACTTCGGACGTAGGCGGCTGCCGCCTCGGCACGCGAGACAGCGACTCGACAGACACGGAGTCGATCATTCGCCGTGCCGGCGTCCTCCTCCCTGCCGGAGATGCGGCCGCGTCATCACCGGCCCCTGTGGCCTGTCACGAAAGGTTGTCCGTGTCCGTCAGTCCCGTCAGTCCTGACAGTTCCGTCAGTCCCGTGCGCCCACCGAACGGTGTGCGCCGATCCGTACTCCTCGGGTGGCTCTGCGCCCTGGCTCTCGCCGTCGTCGCCGCAGCCGCCCTGATACCGTCCGCGCCGGCCGTCGCGTCCACGGCCCGCGCCGCTTCGACGACGACCCCGGCGTCGGTCCCCGCGTCGGTGTCCACGCCCTTCGCGGCCCGCGGCGAGGGCTACTGGTGCTTCCGCATCCCGGCGCTCGTCACGACCCGTTCCGGTGCCCTGCTCGCCTTCGCCGAGGGCCGGGTCGCCACGTGCAGCGACATCGGGCACAACGACATCGTCATGAAGAAGTCGACCGACGGCGGCAAGACCTGGGGCCCGCTGAAGGTCGTGGTGGGCGCCGACGCGAACGACGACGACGCCCACGGCAACCCCGCGCCCGTCGTGGACGCGGTGACCGGCCGCGTCTCCCTGCTGTACGCGACCAGCGACCCGCAGCTCGACGCGAAGGGCGTGCTCCAGCGCGGTGAGCGCAGCCTGCGCGTCGTGCACTCGACGGACGAGGGCGGCAACTGGACCGAGGGCGCTCCGCTGCCGCACCTGAAGGCGCCCGGCTGGATCTGGGTGTCCACCGGCCCCGGCCACGGCATCCAGCTCACCCACGGAAAGCACCACGGCCGCCTCGTCGTGCCCGGCGACCACACGAGCGCCGACAACACCAGGGCGGGCGCACAGCTGTACTACAGCGACGACGGCGGCCTGACCTGGGCGCTCGGCGCCACGTCGGACGGGGACAAGACCGCGGCGTACCCCGGCGAGCTCACCGTCGCCGAGACCGCGGGCGGCTCGCTGTACGTGAACGCGCGCAACTCGGCCCGCTGCGGCACCAACGAACACCGGCTCGACGCTGTCAGCACCGACGGCGGTGCGACGTTCGCCGCGCCCTTCAAGCCCGTGGCCAACCTGGACACGGCCCCGGTGTTCGGCTCCCTGCTGGGCCTGCGGCACACCGACCCGGACGGCAAGCCCCAGCGGCTGCTGTTCTCCGGCTCCGCGCGCCTGGGCCCCAACACCCTCGAGGACCGCCGCGAGCTGGCGGTCCGTTCCTCGTACGACGAGGGCAGGACCTGGCAGACCGAAGGCACCCTGATCGTGCCCGGCCGGGCCGGCTACTCCGACCTGACCCTGCTGCCCACGGGCACGATCGGCATGCTGTACGAGACGGCCGGGAACATCCCCCACGGAACGGTCGCCTTCACCGCCTTCACCGAGCAGGCCATGGACGCGGCCAAGACCGAGCTGCGCCGGCCCCGCACCACCGACACCGGCCCCAACAAGTACGGGAACCACGCCGTCGTCCACGGCGGCGCCCAGCTCGGGGACCGCGGCAGCAGCAAGGCGATGGACTTCGACGGCCAGGACGACTACCTGCGCCTGGTGGGCTGCACCGACTCGCTGCGCCTGGGCAAGGGCGACTTCACCGTCACCGCCTGGTTCAAGCACTCCGCCACCGGCGGCGGCCTGCCCATCGTCTGGGGCTACGGCATGGGCGAGCAGGTCCAGCAGTTCTGGCTCAAGGCCGAGCCCGGCAAGAACCGGCTCCGCGCGGGGCTCAACACGGGCGCCGACTACGCCGAGGTGACGACCACGTCCTCGTACAACGACGGCCAGTGGCACCACGCGGTCTTCAAGCGCCAGGGCGGTCAGCTCGTCCTGGTCGTGGACGGCGGGCAGGAGTTCACGGCGCCCGCGGAGCCGGGTGACATCACCCCGCCCGGCGAGTTCAGCATCCACATCGGCGCCCGCCCGGACTTCCCGAACCAGCCCGCCGGGGTCACGGAGCTGTTCCAGGGCAGCCTGGACGACGTCCGCATCTTCGGCAGCGCCCTGAGCGCGGACGAAGCCGCCAGGGTCAAGGACGGCGCCCTCGACGTCGCCAACGCGCAGGAGCGCGTCCGCCTCGGCTTCTCCACCATCTGGTAGCCGTCCCGTACCCCGCGGCCGGCCGGGTCCTTCGTACGCGTGGCGTAGGAAGGACCCGGCCGTGAACCAGGTGCACGTGGGGGCCCGGTGCTCCGCGCGGGATGGGGTGGGGCATGATCCACTGATGGAACGAGTCATCGATCTTTTGCGGCGGACCGCCGGCCCAGGCCGCCGGGCGCTCGCGCTCGCCCTCGCGGCACCCGTGGCGGTGGTGGGCCTCGCGGGCTGTACGGGAGACAACGAGCCGAAGAGCGGGGCGGAGCACGTGCGTTCAGCGGCTCCGGCCCGCGCCGTCCCCGACGCCGCGCCGACAGCCGGGGAACGGTCCGTGGCCGCGGCGCCCAGGCCCTCACTCGCCCTCGTGAAGGCCGAGGTCGCGAACGCCCGGGGCAATCGTGAGATCGAACTCGAAGGCGGGGTCCGCAAGGGCCCGCTGGGGATCGACGCGGTCTGCACGGGAGAGGGCGCCCTGCGCGTCACCTACGCGCCGGCGGGACTGTCGTTCGCCGTCGACTGCAGCGCCACGGGCGAAGGGCAGATCTACAACCAGATCCGCCTGGGCAAGGGCGCGCAGCCGGCCTCGCTGCGGATCGAAGCGCCCACCGGCGTCCGCTGGGCGCTGACCGCAGCACAGGACTCCCCCTCCGCGAAGGCAGCGGATCCCTCCGGGAGTTGACCCGCGTCCGCAGGCGGCACCGGGCGCGGGCGGCCCTTTGGCTTCGCGGCGTCCGAGCCGCCCCGGGACGACGACGGGATCGGATCCCGGGGAATTCGCCGCGCTCGCCGAACGGGACCGTGACCCCCGGCCGGGCCGGTCGTTGTACCGTGCGGTCAAGCGAAGCACAGAGAGGCCCCGGCGGCAGATGCCACCGGGGTCTCGTGCCGTCCGCGGTCCCCCCGCACGCCGCTGCCGGTCACCGCACCGCGCGTGCTCAACCGCTCGTCCCCACCTCGTTGTCCGGGGCGCCGTCGCCCGTGGCCGGCAGATCACCGCGCTCGACCGGCGGTCCGTCGTCCCCCGTCCCGGAGGGCAGTACGGCGTCCAGTTCGGCGTCGCTCGCGAGGTGCGCTGCCTCCGACGCCTTGCGCAGGGTGGCGCGATCCACGGTCCCGGTGTCGGCGTTGAGCCGCACCAGGCGCCCGTCCACCTCGGTGGCGTACTCGTGCTGCGTCCCGCCCTCGCGGTACCAGCCCTTCCCGTCCTGCACGCACACGACGGCTCCGCCACTCCCGCCGTTGCCGACTCCGAGCGGAGTCGCGGGACAGCTCGCCGCGTCCATCGAGCCCTGCTCGACGCCGAGCCGTATCTGCGCACCCGCGCCCTGCTTGACGTACGTCGCCGAGAAGCCGTCGGCGCCGAGGACGCCCACGGACTGCTCGGCCAGCTCGTAGCCCGGCACCTCGGTGACGTAGACGTTCTCGATCGCCACCTGGGCCGCACGCGCACGCGCTTCCAGTTCGGACCGGTCGGCTTGCGGGCGGGCGGATTCCGGACGTACGGCTCCGCTTCCGGCGGTCTCGGTCCCGCAGGCGACCAGGGTGAGGGACACCAGGGCGACCACGGGCAGGAGGGGGCGCGGCAGACGCGCGACACGCTTCATGGGGTCATGGTGCCGCACGTGCGGTGGCGTGCGGCCCACAGGGCTCCCGGGGCTGCGGGGCTCAGCGGTGGCGGGACAGGGCCGGAGGGGCGCCGGCCGTCTGGGCCCCCTCCGATTCGAGCGTCAGCCGGTCGGACCCCGTCTTCGTCACCACGTACAGGTTGCCCCGGGGGCAGTCGAAGGTCCCCGAGCTGTCGGTCGGGTGGGTGGTCACCGCCTTGAAGACGGCGACGTCGCGGCTGAACTGCTGCAGTTCCAGGGCCTCCGTGCACCCCAGGTTCTGCCCGGTGGTGGTCTCCTTCACGTCGCTGACCTGGCGGCCCACGAGGTCGCCGACGGCACCCGCGCGCAGCGTGACCGTGACCGTGAAGGGGCCCGTCCTCGCCCGGGTGATGCCATCGGCGTCCGGGGTCCCGGGTCCGACGCCGGACCACGTACCGACCCACGACGCCGGGAGCTGCAGCGCGGCGGAGGACTGCGCGGAAGCCGACGGCGTCGCTGCCGGTGCCGGGGTCCGCGAGGCGGCAGGAGGCGCGGCCTTGTCGTCGCCGCCGTCGCCGTCCCAGGCTTGCCGGACCACGAGCGCGACCACCGCAGCGAGGACGACGGCACCGGCCGCCGCAGCGGCCACCCGGGGCCGGCGGGGCGCCCACCCGGCCGGAGCGGCGGCGGGCGGCGGAGTGCCGGGAGCCGTGGGCGGGGGTACCGGCGCGGCGGGTCCGGCCACGGCCGGCGGGTACGACGGAGGCACCGGCGCGCCCCGGCCCGCTGCCGCGGGGACCGGGGCGGGCTGCTGCTGCTGCTCCGGTACGGCGAGGAGGCGCCGGAGTTCGGCCTCCCGGCGGCCGGCGTCCGCCACCAGCTCCGGCGGCACGGCCCCGCCCCAGCCGCCCCCCTCCCCCTCCCGGGCGGCTACGGGGACGGCTCCGAGCCGTGCCTGCACCTCCTCGGCGGTCGGGCGCCGGTCCGGGTCCTTGACCAGGCACTCCCGCACGAGCGGAAGGAGCGGCTCCGGCACACCGTCGAGCAGGGGCTCGTCGTGCACGATCCGGTACAGGAGGGCGGGCAGTTCCAGGTCCTCGCCGTGCGCCAGGAAGGGGCTGCGGCCGGTGGCCGCGTACACGAGGGCCGCGGCGAGGGAGAACACGTCCGCGGGCGCCTCGGCCACGGCGCCGGTCGCCTGCTCCGGGGCGAGGTAGCCGGGCGTGCCGATGACCGTGCCCGTCCGGGTGCGGCGCGGGTCGCGCACGGCGCGGGCGATGCCGAAGTCGATGAGGTAGGGGCGCTCCGGGCCGAGGAGTACGTTCGCCGGCTTGATGTCGCGGTGGACGACACCTGCCGCGCGTACGGTGACGAGCGCGGCGGACAGCTCCCGGGCCAGGGAGCGTACGGCCGGTTCCGCGAGCGGCCCGTGCCGGCGCACCCAGTCGCCGAGCGACGGCGCGGCGATGTACTCCGTCGCCAGCCACTGCGGCGACGCCCCCGGCGGGCTGAAGTCCACCACCGAGACCGTCCAGGCGCAGCGCACGCGGTCGTTGGTGCGTATCTCCCGGGCGAAGCGTTCGGCGAAGCCCGGGTCCAGGCTCAGCTCCCGGTGCACGGTCTTGAGGGCCAGCGGCCGGCCGGACGCGGTCCGCGCCAGGAACACTTCGCCCATTCCGCCCTCGCCGAGCCTCGCCAGCAGGCGGTACCCCCCGATCTCCGACGGGTCACCGGGCCGCAGAGACTCCACCAACTCGCCCCGTCCTCATGATCGTTACGGATCCGCGCCGTGCGGACCGTCCGGTGGATCACCTTAGATCACGGTGCCGGAGCGTCGCCGCCGTACCGCCGCGTCAGGAGCAGGACCGGCGGGGCTGCAGATGGGGCAGCAGGTCCCTCCACGCCTCGTCGCTGACGTCGAGCGGGTACCGAGCGCACAGCTCGCGGTGGATGCTGTCGGTGTCGCGGTCCAGCAGGAAGGTGAAGCGGGCGCCCTCGGCTTCGTGCTCCACGAGCATGAACGGGCGCCCGCCGGGCGGGATGTGCACCTTCGTGACGTTGCGCAGCGTGACGCTGCTGGGGCTCCGCCACTGCCCGTCGCTGCCGATGTCCCAGATCCGGTGCGCTCCCTCCTGGGCCGTGACCACCTGCCGGCCGTCCGGTGCCACGGAGAGGGATTCGAGCGCCCCGTCCAGCCTGAGTCTGCGCCTCATCACCGGGTGCTTGATGTCGCTGACGTCCCAGAATTCGATGCCGCCGTCCTTGATGGCGGTGGCGATCCGGTTCTTCCCCACGGGGTAGTAGCCGCCGGATGCCGCTGCCAGTGCGCCGCCCCTGCGGGGCTCGTGGACGTTCTTCACGTCCCACAGCCGCAGGACCTCCCCCACCTCCTCGGTGATCAGCAGCTGCTGCGACGGTACGTACGCGGCGCTGCCGTGGCTCGCCGCTCCGGTAAACAGGCCGGCCTTGCGAGGGCGGGAGGGGTCCGAGACGTCGTGGACCCGGATGCCCGGGCCCTTCTCCGCGTCCGGCTCCACCGTGCCGACGGCGCGGTCTCCGAGGAACCAGAGGGTGCCGTCGCCGAGGGCGACGGGGGCGTCGATCAGGGAGCGCTTCACGGGCCGTGCGGCGTCGCCGACGTCCCAGAGTTCGACGTGCCGGCTGTTCGCGCGGCCGATGGCGAGCAGGCGCCCGTCGCCGCTGACGGTGGTGACGACTTCGGAGGCCTTCAGCGCGATGTCGGTGCCGTGCCGCAGCTTCCCCTGCGCGGACATGCTCCACAGCCGGAACGTGTGTCTCTCGGTGCCCGTCCTGTACTGGTGCGCAACGAGCACCGGAGGCCCGGGCCGCGGCAGGAACTCCCTGGCCTCCCAGCCCTCGGGCAGGACCAGGGCCCTTCTGGGGCGGCGCGGGTCGCCGATGTCCCACACCTCGGTCCGGCCACTGGCCGAGGTGAAGTCCTGCATCAGCAGGAACCGGCCGTCCTCGCTGATCGCCTTGGTTCCCGGGTCGGGCCGGGTCGGCTGGCCGGGCACCGCGGCGGCGGGCGGGCGTTCGGGCCACAGGCGTACGGTGCCGCCGACGTCACCGGCTGCGATGACCGTGCCGTCCGGGCTGTAGGCCACCGACTGCACGAGCTCGTCGGAGGGGCGGTTGCCCAACTCGGCGAGCAGCGGGTCGAGCTCGGATTCGCTGCTCCCCATCCGGCGCAGCCTCAGGCCGCCGTAGCCCTGGCTGGTGCTGTCGGCGGCGGCGAGGACGCTGCCGTCGGGGCGGAAGCTCAGTGAGGGGAGGGATCCGTATCCCCAGGTCCGTTCGCCGGTCGTCGCCTTGATGAGCCGCAGGCGCCGCTCGCCGTCGGTCGCCCACCAGTCCATCGTGCCCTTCCCGCCCGTGGTGACGGCGACGTCGAGCCGCGGGTGGGCGGCCACCGCCATCACGCTGCGGGCCGTCGCGGTGTCGCGCAGGACGGGCCGGGCGGGATCGCGTACGTCCCACAGCCGGACCGCGGCGCGGCCGGCCGGCGGGCCGTCCGGGATGCCGTACCCGGCGATCAGGGACCGACCGCTGCGGGTGAAGGAGACGGACATCAGGTCGGCGGGGGTTCCCGAACGCTCGGCGTGCAGCCGGGGACGGGCGGGGTCCGCCACGTCCCACAGGCGCAGCCGGCCGTCGGCGGAGCCGCTCGCGAGGGTCCGCCCGTCGGGGCTGAAGGCGACGGAGTAGGTGACGCCATCCGGCACCGGGCGCTCGGCGAGACGGCGCGGCTGCCGGGCGTCGCTGACGTCCCACAGCGTGAGCCGCGTCCTGGAGTGCGCGGCCAGCAGCGGGGCGCTGGGGTGGAAGGCGATCACGGCGCCGGAACCGGCGCCGAGGTCGAACCGGCCCGCCCGGGCGGGCACGGCGGGCCGGGTGATGTCCCACAGCTGGACCCGGCCGCCCGCCTGGCCGGTGGCGAGCACCCGGCCGTCGGCGCGGAAGCCCACGCTCAGCACGATCTTGCGGGTCCCCTCCAGATCGGCCGGCACCACGGACAGGTAGGCGGCGTACAGGCTGGAGCGGGTCTCCGGGGTGTTCGCGGCCCGGTAGGCGGCGAGGCTCAGTTGCAGGGCGGTCTGGGGATCCCGTTCCCGCATCGCGTCGGCCTGGGTGGCCAGTTGCCGCGCGATCAGGCCCGTCTCCCGGTCCTCCGCCCGTCGCTGGGCGACGGTGGCGAGTACGGCGAGGAGGGTGGACACCAGCGCCAGGGCGCAGACCACGGAGACGCCGGTGACCAGTGTCCGGCGCTTGCGGCGCTGCTCGTGTTCGCCCGCGGCGAGGAAGTCGCGTTCCACCGGGCGCAGGGCAGGCATGCCGGAGGTACCGGGAGTGCTGCTCGCTCGCGGGGCACCGGGGCGGGCGGGGTCGGGTTCCGTGAGTGCGCGGGCCGCGGCCAGGTGCCGGCCGGCGTAAAGTCCGCTGCGCGGCCGGCCCGACTCCTCCCAGGCGTCCGCCGCCTGGCCGACCCGGCGCAGTACGAGCAGGCTGTCGAGGTCCGCGTCGATCCACTCGCGCAGGCGGGGCCAGCCGTGCAGCAGGGAGTCGTGGCACAGCTGGGCCTCGCCCTCGTCGACGACGACCAGCCGGGCGTCCGCCAGCTGCCGTACGAGCTGCGCGTCGCCGCCCAGGTCGGCGAGGCGGACGCGGCGCCGTACCGCGGTGCCGTCCTTGTCGACCAGGTGCACCATGTGGAGCAGCACGGTGCGCAGCCGCTCGCGGGCGTCCGGACCGAGGGTGTCGTGGACGCGCTCGGCGGTGGTGGCGACGGAGGTGTGGATGCCGCCGGCCGCGTGGTAGGCGGCGTGGGTGAGGAGGGAGCCGCGCCGGCGGGCCCAGGTCTCCTGAAGGGCGTGGGCGAGGAAGGGCAGGGCGATCGCATCGCCGGTGCCCGCGCGCTCCTGGCGCAGGTCGCGCAGCATCACCTCGGCGAGCCCGTCCTCCAGGCGCAGTCCGGCCTGGGCGGCGGGTCCCTCGATGGCGGCGCGCAGTTCGTCGTCGGTCATCACCGGGACGGCGAACTGCCCGTCGGCGACGAGCGGGGCGAGCTGCGGGTCGCGCAGGCACTGGCCGAAGTAGTCGGCGCGCAGCCCGAGTACGATCCGCGGCGCCGGTGGCCCGTCGGCCGTACCGGCGAGGGCGCGGGCGAACAGCCGGCGCTCCTCGTGGTCCTGGCAGTGGGTGAAGATCTCTTCCAGTTGGTCGACCACGAGTGTCCCGGGCCGCTCGCGGCCGGCGACGGGTGCCGTGAACCGGCCTTCTCCCAGGTCGCGTTCGACGTCCGCGAAGGTGCGTCCGACGGCGCGGGCCCAGGTGCCGACCAGGGTGCGGAAGGGGCGGGCGCCCGGGGCGGGGACGAGCAGCAGCGGTCCCGCGCCGGCGGTGTCGAGGGCTGCGCACAGGCCGGCGCGCAGCAGGGAGGACTTGCCGGCGCCCGAGGGGCCGACGAGGACGACGGGCCCGGCGGCCGCGCGCGGGTCGCGGACCCGGCGTACCAGGGCGGCGGTGAGCTCCTCACGGCCGTAGTAGAGGTGGTGCTGCTCGGTGAGGAAGGGCCGCATGCCGGGGTACGGGCACGGGGAGTCGTCGGGTTCCGGCCCCTCGGCGGGGTCCGGGAAGGCCGCGGCGGGAGTGTGCCGGGGGTTGGGGGCGAGGACGAGGTCTCCGATGCGGCCGACGCTGCCGGAGTGCGGGCGGGCGGGTGAGTCCTGGAACCGGCGGTCGAGGTGGCGGTAGACGTCGGACAGGGTGTAGCGGCGGGGGCCGCCGGCGTCTCCCTCGCGCAGCAGGCGCAGCAGTTCGCCGCCGAACAGGGTGTGCCGGGCGCCTTCCGGGGCGAAGGATGCCGCGTAGTGGGTGGCCGAGGCGAGCAGGAAGCTGCCGTGCGGGCGGGCCGCGGTGTACGGGTCGGGTCCCTGCGGGGTGCCGGCGGTTTCGGCGAGCCCGGAGAAGCAGCAGTCGAGGACGACGACGGAGCGGGCGGCCGCCTCGGTGAGCCGGGCGCTGATCTCCGCGTACGGCACGGCGTGGAGGGTGCTCTCGGGCGTGGTGGTCGCGGCGGTGGCGAGGTAGAGCCGGTCGCCCGGTCCGAGCAGGCCGTGGCCGGTGAAGGCGAAGAGGACGATGCCGCTCCGGGCCCGGTCGAGGGCCTCTTCCAGCGCCGCGAGAACCTCCGTGGAGCCGCTGGGATCGGTGAGCAGGCGGATGCGGTCGGGTGCCATGCCGCACGCGCTGGTGAGGACGGAGGCGAGGTCGGTGGCCGAGCGGACGGCGCTGGGCAGGTCGCCCAGCAGCGCGCCCGGCAGGTGGTGACCGGTTCCGACCACCACGGCGTGGCAGTCGGGTCCGCTCAGGTCCTCGGCGGCCCGGTCCTCTGCGGCCCTGCTCCCGGCGGTCCGGCTCTGCTCCCCGGGCACGGATCAGCCCCGGTCCGCCGCCCCGGCGGCCGGGCGTGGCCCGGCCGCGGGCAGGTCGGTAGCGGGCAGGTCGGTAGCGGGCAGGTCGGTAGCGGGCAGGTCGGTAGCGGGCAGGTCGGTAGCGGGCAGGTCGCTTGCAGGGTCGGCGGGGCGCCCGGTACCGGAGTTCTCGACGCGGGGGTTCTCGATCGCGGCTGCGATGTGCTGGGCCAGTTCCCCTGTCGTCTCGGTCGTCTGGCCGCGCACCTTGGTGGCCGAAACGGTGGCCTCGGTCCCGTCGGGGAGCGTGATGGTGACCGTCTGGTCGCCGCGCCGGTTCTGCAGCCAGGCGACGTCGGCGGCGAGCGCGGCGGTGAGCCCGCCCGGCGCGAGCAGCAGCGGTACGAGTTCGTCGGCGGCGCCCATGCTGCCGGGCTCCGGAACCGGGGCGGGATCCCTCTGCAGGCAGCCGCGCAGCGCGGGGTCGCGCTGCAGCCGGCGCCTCGGGTCCCGGACGGCGCCCGCGCCGGCCTCGTCGGAACCGGTCAACGACAGAGTGACGCGCACGCGCCGCACCTCCGTACCCGCAGAACCTCGTGAGGGAATGGGAAGATATCAGCGCAGCCTTTCGCGATCACGGCCAACTCCGGCCATTCATCCGGCCGTTCGCGACCGGGCCGAACGCCGCCGGACGGTCGCGGGGGGGGGGGGGGGGGGGGGGGGGGGGGGGGGGGGGAGGGGGGGGGAGGGGGGGGGGGGGGGAAGGGGGGGGGGGGGGGGGGGGGGGGGGGGGGCGAGGGGGGGGGGGGGGGGGGGAGCGGGGGCAGCAGGGTGTAGCCG
>NZ_JBVJWO010000017.1:0-45359 GCF_055602345.1 Streptomyces sp. NPDC037401 | reverse complement strand
CTCTTTTGCGCAACCCCGCCCCCCCATCCCCCTCCCCCCCCCCTTGCCCCCCCCCCCCCCCCCCCCCCCTCTTCCCCTTCCCCCCCCCCCCCCCCCCCCCCCCCCCCCCCCCCCCGACGCCGTCACGTCACGCGTTCCGTACGGCGCCGGGGTCAGGCGCCGCAGAACGGCATCGCCCGTACGTACCCGCCGAAGTTCTCGTCGTCGGTGCCCAGGAGGGCGTCGGTGGATCCGGGCAGGCACTCCACCGCCTCGATCTTGTACCGCGGGAAGGTCCCGAGCAGCACCGGGGCCGCCGCGAGCGTGACGCGTACGCGGCCCTCGGCCGACACGGTCACCCGGCCCGCGTCGCTCACCGCGGAGTCGAACGGCCCGTCGTCCCCCGCGTCCGCCGCCGAACTCACCACGATCCGGCCGGAGCCGGTCACCGAGATGTCGGAGATGTGCCGCGTGCCGCCGTCGACCGGGTACGGCGCCCGGTAGGCGCGGCGCGTGACGGCGCCGAACTGCGGCTGCCCCCACGGCGCGAACGCGAGCGGCGCCGCGTACAGCGTCACGGGACGGTCCGCGCCCGCTCCCCGGTCCGCCCACAGCGCGGCGAGCTTCCCGTTCTGGGAGACGAGCGCGAAGCTCTCGAAATCGTCTCCCTCGCCGATCGCCGGCAGCGGCGCGTAGTCGACGACCGTCGCGGTGGCTCCGTCGACCTTCAGGCGGTAGACGATCCCGCGGCCCACGACCGCCAGGTACTCCCCCGGCAGCCCGGGGATGGCCTCGATGGCCTCCAGGTCGACGGGTTCCGCCCCGTCCCACGTGATCGGGGAGATTCCGTCGGCCCCGTCCCAGTGGGTGATCCGGGACAGCCGCTGCTGGCCGGTGCGCTTGTTGTCGTGCACGGCCAGGACGTTCACCCCCGATCCGTCCCGGGTACGGCCCTCGAACGCCAGGCCGCTGACACCGCTGCGGGCGTCGCCGCCCACCTTCTGCCATGTGCTGTCCGCACCGGCCGGGGCGGCGCCGAGCGCCGTCAGCAAGGCGGTCGCCGCTGCGAACCAGGCCGTGCGCTGCACCATCGGGAGTCTCATCGGGCCGCTCGCCTTCTCTGTCCGGCAGACGCGAGGTCACGCGCCGGGCGCCACGCTATTGATCAACGGTCACCGCATCCCATCGCCGGTTACGCCGTTCGCCGGAGCGCGCGGGCGGATTCGACAGGCGCGCGGCCGGGCGAATCGCGAAGGGCTTCGACTGATGGCCGTACCCCTGTCCGCCGGTTGGACTACCTTTCTCCCGTGGACCAGTTGATCGCCGAAGACCCGCACCACATAGGCCCGTACCGGCTGATCGCCCGGCTGGGCGAGGGCGGCATGGGTCTCGTCTACCTGGGCCGTTCCGAGGCCGGGCGCACCGTGGCCGTGAAGGTCGTGCAGGCCGCGCACGCCGGGCACCCGGACTTCCGCAGGCGCTTCGCCCGCGAGGTGGATGCCGCGCGGCGGGTGGGCGGGAGCTGGACGGCGGCCGTGCTCGACGCCGATCACGAGGCGGACGTGCCCTGGGTGGCGACCCAGTACATCCCGGGGCCCGACCTGCACACCGTCGTCGCCAAGGACTTCGGGCCGCTGCCCGAGCACTCGGTGCACACCCTGGCCAACCGCCTCGCCCTCGCCCTGCAGGCCGTGCACGGGGCGGGGCTGATCCACCGCGACCTCAAGCCGTCCAACGTCCTGGTGACCGTCGACGGCCCCCGTGTCATCGACTTCGGCATCGCGCGGGCGATGGACAGCCTCACCACCGGGGACAGCCTCCTCACCCGCACCGGAACGCTCATCGGCTCGGCCGGGTTCATGTCGCCGGAGCAGGCCCGCGGCCTCGAACTCACCCCCGCCAGCGATGTCTTCTGCCTGGGTGCGGTCCTCGTCTACGCCGCCACCGGGCGGCTCCTCTTCGGGGCGGCGGACACCGGCCTGAACGCCCACCTCTTCCGGGTCGCCGAGGAGGAGCCGGACCTGACCGGCGTACCGGAGTCACTGCTCGGTCTCGTGCGCGCCTGCCTGCAGAAGAACCCGGCCGAGCGGCCCACCCCCGAACAGGTCGCCGCGTACACGGCGACGGATCGGGCACCGGAGTGGCTGCCGGGTGCGGTCCTGGCCCAACTCGGCCGTCATGCCGCCCAGTTGCTGGACTTCGCCCCTGCAGCACCGCCGGCGCCCGCTGGAGCCCCTGCCGGCGCGCCGGCCGCGCGGCCGCCGGACCCGCGGGTCTCGTCCGACAGGCCGGCGCCCCCGCCGCCCGCGTACGCCCCGACGGCCCCGGCGCACTTCGGCCCCATGCCGGCATTCGGACCGCCGCCGGGCACGCCGTCCGTGCCCCCGCCCCCGGCCTCCCCGGAGGACTCGGCGCCCCCGCACCCCAGACGCTGGTGGGGCCTGGTGGTCATCGCCCTGGCGCAACTGCTGGTGCTGTTCGGAACGACGACCTTCAACCAGGCCGTTCCGGTCTTCCAGGCCGACCTGGGCCTGTCCGCGGACACCCTGAACCCGATGTTCCGGGCCTACATGCTCGCCTTCGGCGGACTGCTGCTGCTCGGCGGGCACCTCGCCGACCTCGTCGGGCGCAGACGCACGCTCGTCGCCGGCCTGGCCGGATTCGCAGCGGCGGCCGCGCTCGCCGGCTCTGCCGGAGATGCCGACATGCTGATCTGGGCCCGCGCCCTGCAGGGCGTCTTCGGCGCGCTGGTCACGTCGTCCGCGCTGTCCCTGGTGGTCGCCGGCTTCACCGACCCGAAGGAACGCTCCCGGGCCCTCGGGGTGTACACCGCGGTGACCGCCGGCGGTTCCGCACTGGGGCTGCTGACCGGCGGATACGTCCTCGCGACGCTGAACTGGCGCTGGGCCCTGTACGCCGCCATCCCCGTTGCCGTGATCGCCCTGATCGGCGCGCCGGCCCTGCTGCCCGGCCGGCAGCGCGGCGCGGGTGCGCGCCTCGACGTGCCCGGCGTGCTGCTCGGCTGCGGGGGGCTCGCCGCGCTCACGTACGGCCTCGTCGAAGCCGAGCCGCGCGGCTGGACCGACCCCCAGGTGCTGGGCCTGACGGCGGCGGGCGTCCTCCTGCTCGCGGTCTTCCTGTGGTGGCAGACCATGGCGTCGAGCCCCCTGCTCCCGCCGTACGCCTTCAAGGACCGCAACCGTGTCGGCTGTTACCTCGCCCTGGTCCTGGCCTGCACCGGGATGCTCGCCCTGTTCCCGGCCCTCGCCTACTACCTGGGGAGCGTGCTCGGCTACGACCTGACCACGACCGGGCTGGCGTTCCTGCCCATGGTCGCCGCGATCGCCGTCGGCTCCACCCAGGTCTCCGCGCGCCTGATGCACCGGGCGCCGCCGCGCCTGCTGATCGTGGCGGGCCTGCTCACCGCGGCGCTCGGGCTGCTGCTCCTGGCGGGCCTCACGGTCGACGGCGCGTACACCACCCACGTGCTGCCCGGCATGCTCCTCACCGGCTTCGGCACCGGTACGGCCTTCATGCCGGTCTTCTCCACCGTGACCGCCGCCGTGGCGCCGCAGCACGCCGGTGCGGCCTCGGCCGCGGCCGTCACGGCCCAGCAAGTGGGCACGACGACCGGAGTGGCACTGCTCGGCGGCGTCATCACCGCCCACTTGCGCGATGCGGCACCGCCGGCCCACCTGCTGGCCGCAGAGCTGCTGCGCGCCTACACCACCACGCTGTGGTGGGGGGTCGGCAGCCTCGTCCTCGCAAGCCTGATCGCCGCCCTGCTGATCACGGCGAAAGCCCCGGGGGCAAGACCCCGCCCGTGACCGCCTGGACACCCACGCGATGCGCGCGCGGGGCGTACGGTGGTGCCGATCGTCCGCCCGACGAGCGAGGGGGCGCCATGCGGCCGTCCGATTCTGCCCAACGACCGGGACGGCGCGGCCCGTTCGCGGCGACCCGTGCGCGCTCCGGGTCCCGCGCCCGCGGCCGTACGGCCCTGGCCGGGTTGCTGACCGGTCTTGCGCTGACGCTCGGCGTCGCCGCGGCGCCCGGCGCGCCGCAGGCCGAGGCCGGGCCCGCTGCCGCCCCCGCCGCCCCTGCCGCGCCCGCGCTGAAGCTGTCGACGACCGCCGGGCCGGCCGGCACCGGGGTACGGGTCACGTCCACGGCAGCCTGCCCGCCCACGCCGCCCGGCGGCACCCAGGACGTGTACTTGACGTTCACCGATGCCGCCGGGAAGGTCGCCGGCAACGGCGCCGTGGGGTCCGTGCCGGCGGACGGCTCCTGGGAGTACCTCTACGACACCGTCCTCGGCCCGCGGGCCACGTCCCGCTTCCCCGACAAGCCCGTCCTCACCCAGGGCGCCGCCACCGGGCGGGGCCGGTTCGACGTGTACTGCCTCGCGTCCGACGGAAGGCGTACGGACTACCGGTCGGCCGTCTTCGAAGTCACCGGCCCCGCACCGGTGTTCGCGATCTCCGCCAAGCGCGCGGTCCCCGGCACCAAGGTGACCTTCGCTCCCCTGGCGGGCAGCCCCTGCCCGAAGGGAACGCTCGAGGCACACGCGGGGATCGGCAGGAAGCCGGCGGCCAACCGAAGCGAGTCCCTCGCAGTGCCGCTGCGCCCGAACCCCGCCACCGGCGCATGGACGGCGGCTTCCCTCACCGTCCCGCGCAGCTTCGGGGCGCCCTGGTACGTGGCGTTCGTCTACTGCGTGCTCGCACGTTCGCCCGAGCGCGGCAACGAACGCGTCAGCCACTACGCGAACGTCGTCCTCGACGGCGTACCGGCCGCAGGAGGCTCCCTCTACTACAACCCGTACGAGGGCGCGGTCATCAAGTACCCCGGCGTCCCCGCCGGAATCAAGGCGCCGTCCCCGGCGACCCTCACCCTCGCACGCAGCACGTGGACCTCGAAGACCGCCCGGTGCGACGGGTCCAGGGCGGTCCCCGCGGACGACCTGCTCCACGGACGCCGGGGCAGGCAGCTCACCACGCTCGCGGGCTGGAGCGCCGGCCGGCTGGGCCCCGTGTACTTCCTGGCGTCGGCCTCCCCCTGGAAGAGCCGCATCCGCCACATCGTGCTCATCGATCCGGGCTCGTCCGACTACCTGGACAAGAGCCCCGGCTCCTGCGACGCGCGCTACGACCAGTCCCGCCTGTTCGCGGAGTGGCTGGCCCGTTCCCCGCACAACCGGCTCACGATCCTGGCGGGCAACGTCACGGCCCACTGCAAGCGCGGCACCTGCGATTTCGCGGGCATCCGGGGCAAGCTCTTCCCCAAGATCGTCGCCCACCCGAAGGTGGCCGGGCGCAGCATCCGTCAGCAGGTCACCGTCTGCCACTACACCGGCCTGGGGCACGAGGACGCCTGGATCCTGCTGCGCGGCAGCATGCTGGCGCCGCCCCCCAAGCCTTCCACCTGCCCGGCAGCCCGGGGGCACGCGGTACGCGGCTGGCAGCCGTAGCCGGTGTCCGCGCAGAGTGCGGCCCCCTCGGCCGGGGTCCGGCGGAGCCGTCCGATTCGTTCAAGACCGCGCGCGGGCCGGAGGTCTAGCCTGCCGCCATGACCGTACGAC
This sequence comes from Streptomyces sp. NPDC037401, assembly GCF_055602345.1. Classification (NCBI taxonomy): domain Bacteria; kingdom Bacillati; phylum Actinomycetota; class Actinomycetes; order Kitasatosporales; family Streptomycetaceae; genus Streptomyces; species Streptomyces sp. NPDC037401. The sequence goes on along the minus strand of NZ_JBVJWO010000017.1, from coordinate 39,799 downwards.
TCGACATGATCGGCCTCGTCGTCTCCGACATGGCCGCCTCGCTCGCCTTCTACCGCCGCCTCGGCCTGGACGTCCCGGCAGAGGCCTACTCGGCGCCGCACGTCGAGGCCTCCCTCCCCGGAGGGCTGCGCATCGGCTGGGACACCGAGGAGGTCATCCGCTCCTTCGACCCGTCCTGGACCCGCCCCGCGAGCGGCGGCGACCGGATCGGGCTCGCCTTCCTGTGTGAGAGCCCCGCAGCGGTGGACACCCTGTACGCCGAGCTCACGGAAGCGGGCTACCAGGGCCACCTGAAGCCGTGGGACGCCGTCTGGGGCCAGCGCTACGCCGTCGTGCTCGACCCGGACGGGTGCGGAGTCTCGCTGTTCGCGCCCGCCGCGTAGCCGGTGAGGGAGGTCCCGGTCAGGGCGCGCATGTCGCGGGCGAGGTGCGCCTGGTCGGCGTACCCTGCCCCGGCCACTGACGGGGAGTCCCGCTCCTCGTACCCGGCCGTCACCGCACCGCCGTATCCCCGAGCAGCCGCAGCTGCGCCCGCACGGCCGGTGCAGCGCCCCGGTCCGGGCCTGCGCTCCGGGTCGGCCGGTGGGGCGCTGAGCGCCTCACCCGCCCCTCCTCACCGGTCCTCGGGGCCTTCCCACCGGGTGCCTCGCTTGCCGGGACGGTCCGGGTCCGCCGGGCGGTCGAGGCGGCTGGCCTCGTCCGTGTCCGCGGCGCGCGTCCCGCCGGGTGCCACGCGGGGAGGACGGGGGTGTGGCTTGCGGCGCCGCGCTTGCTCGTCGTCGCCGTGGAGCGGCGCGCCTCCGGCGCCTCCTTGCTCGTCCATGACGTGCCTCCTTCGTACGAGTGGCGGCTCTCGCAGGACAACGCGTCCGCGCAGGCCGCGGGGCTTGTGAAGCGGTCAGTGGGCCGGCTCCGCCCTGGTTTCGTTTGCCTCGCGCACCCGCTCGGGGTCCGCCACGGGCGAGGAGTTGCCGGTACCGGTGCGTGACGCGACCCCGGGGCGGCGGCCGTGTTCGTCCACCATCTCGCCCTCGTGCTGGAGCGCAGCACGGCGAGGTGCCGCCGGCTCCCGGGCCTGCTGCTCACGCTCGCTCACGCTCACCACTCCCTTCCCGTCCGTCCTCACCTGAGGCAAGGCGCCTGCCCGCCCCCGCCGGGCTCACACCTCGCCGGTCTCAGCGTCCTTCCTCGAGGACGGTGCGGATCAGCTCCCTCTGCTCCTCGGTGAGGCCGGGGTCCTGGAGGTCGATCATCTGGTGGTCGACGGTGATGCGGTAGTGGTAGGCGTCCGGCACGGAGGAGAGGGCCCGCCCGGCGAGTTCCTCCAGCTCGACGGCGTCCGTGCGGCCCGCGGTGTCGAGTTCGCGGGTCTTCTCCAGGCCTGCGAAGCCTCCGGAGCGCGTGACGGTGATCAGCATGGTCGTTTCCCTTCGGGGCTCGTGTGCTGCCGCAGGCCCCGGCATCAGCCACGGGCCGCGGTGGCGGAGCGCTGCCGCCAGGCTCGCGCCTGCCCCGGCCCGGCCGCCCCTCACCCGGCGAGGCCGCCACGGTCCGTGAACGACCGGATACCGCCGCTCCGTGGCGAAATCCGCGAGGCGTGGGGTGTCACGCGGGCCGCGATGAACCGCCGATTTTCAACTGTGCTGCCACTGGTCGATCTCGGTCCTGATCTGCGCCTGCAGGTCCGCCGGGGCGAAGCCGGCCGCCACCGAGGCACGGGCCAGGTCCGCCAGCTCGGCATCGCCGTACCCGAAGACCTGCCGGGCGTGCTCGTACTCCCGCGTCAGCGTCGTCTCCCCGTCGGTGTTCAAGGTGACCGTCAGCCCGGCCTCGACCAGGCGCGGCAGCGGGTGGTCGGCCAGCGACGGCACCAGCCCCAGCAGGACGTTCGAGGAGGGGCAGACCTCCAGCGGTACGGCGCGGGCGCGCAGTTCGGCCACCAGGTCCGGGTCCTCCAGGACGCGGATGCCGTGCCCGATCCGCTCGGCGTGCCCCACGGTGAGGGCCTCCCGGACGCTGGCCGGGCCGGCCGCCTCTCCCGCGTGGTGGACCAGGTGCAGGCCCGCCTCGCGGGCGGACTCCAGCACCTCGGCGAAGGGGGCCGCCGGGTAGGCCTCGTCCCCCGCCAGGCCGATGGCGATCACCTGCGGGTACCGGGTGGCCAGCTCGACGGTGTGCCGCAGCCGATCGACGGAACGGCGGCGCGAATGGTCCAGGACGACCCGGGTCCGGATGCCGTACCGCTGCTCGCCTGCGGACAGTCCCTCCAGCACCGCTTCCAGCGGCATCCGGGGATCACCGACGCGTTCGCCGTGGGCTGCCGCCGTGAAGGTGACCTCCGCGTAGCGCACGCCCTGCGCCGCCTCGTCCTGGCAGAACTCCTCCGCGATGCGCCGGAAGTGCCCGGGCTCGCGCAGCAGGGCGCGTACGGCGCCGCGCTGGTCGGCGAACTCCCGGAAGCTGGTGAACGGGCCGTCCTGGACGGGCGGTTCGCCCCCGAGATCACGAACCGTACCGGCGCGTACGGCGCTTTCCAGGTGAGTGTGCAGATGGGCCTTGGGCAAGCGGCGGAGATCTCTCACCCGGCGACTGTACTCGGGCCGAACTCCCGGCCGGGCAGCGGTTGTCGGAGGCGCACGCTCCGGTTTCGCCGGCGGTCACGGGCGGCCGGCGGCGGCCAGTTCCCGCCCCGCGAGCACCAGCAGCGCCGCGTCGGCCCCGGCCAGCAGCAGGACGACGCGGAAGGGCAGCCGGCTGCGTACGAGCGCGGGCGGACCGGCCACCGCCGGAAGGCACAGGGCCGCCGTCACCCCCGTCAGGACCCAGCCCGCGGGGGTCACGGGACCGGCCGGTCCGGCCGTCACGATGGCGCAGGAGGCGAAGGCCAGGATCGCGGCCAGCGCGGTCGAGCCGCGCCGCCCCAGTCGCTGCGGAAGCCCCAGCACACCGCCCGCAATGTCGTCGTCGATGTCGGGCAGGGCGTTCGCGCAGTGCGCGCCGGTGCCCAGCAGTGCGGCCGCGGCCGTCAGCCACAGCGGCGGCCACCCGCCCGGCCCGGCCAGCGTGACGAACGCCGGCAGCAGCCCGAAGGCCACGGCGTACGGCAGCCACGAGGCCGCCGTGTGCTTGAACCACAGGTTGTACGACCAGGCGGCGGCGACGCAGACGAGGTGCACCGAGCCCGCGCGGGCCCCGCAGGCCAGTGACAGCGGGATGCAGGCGAGCAGGGCCGCACCGGCGGCCGCGCCCACGGCTCCCGGCCGCACCGCGCCCGCGGCCAGCGGCTTGTCCCGGCGCCCGGCCGCCCGGTCGCGGCGAAGGTCCAGCCGGTCGTTGCTCCATCCGATCGACAGCTGACCGGCGGCAACCGCCGCCACCACGGTGGTGCCGACGGCGGCGCCGAGGCCGACGGCAGCGGCGAGCAGGGCCGTCAGGACGGTCACGGCGGCCGCCGGAAGCGGGTGACTGGCCTTCACAAGGCCCTGGAGCAGGGATGGTTGGGCCGGTGCGGTTTCCGCGGGCGCGGCGGTCGCAGCGGCTCCTTCGTCGGTGGTGGCGGGCACCGTCCCACGCTATGCGACGGCGCGCCCGCGGTGCCCGGGGTCAGGGCGGCGGCGTCCCGCTGTCCCTATGTTGGAGCAATGACACGCGTTCTTGCGGTGAGCACGGTCTTCCCGCCGCACCGCTACCGGCAGCAGGACATCACCGACGCCCTCGTTTCGTGTCTGCCCTCCGGTGCCGACAGCGGCCTGCTGCGCCGGCTGCACGCGTCGGCGCAGGTGGAGACGCGGCACCTGGTCCTGCCCCTCGACCGCTACCGGAGCCTCGGCGGCTTCGGCGAGACCAACCGCCTGTACGTCGAACTGGCCGTGGACCTGGGCGCCCGGGCGGTCGAGGAGGCGCTCGGCGAGGCGGGAGTGGCCGCCGAGGAGATCGACCTCGTCGTCTCGACGACCGTGACGGGCATCGCGGTCCCTTCGCTGGAAGCCCGGCTGGCCTCCCGGGTCGGCCTGCGTCCCGACGTCAAACGGGTCCCGCTGTTCGGACTGGGCTGCGCCGCGGGTGCCGCGGGGCTGGCCCGGCTGCACGACCACCTCACCGGACGGCCCGGCTGCACCGCCCTCCTGCTGGCCACCGAGCTGTGCTCGCTCGCCTTGCAGCCCGCGGACGTGTCGCCGGCGAACCTCGTGGCCGGGGGCCTGTTCGGGGACGGAGCCGCCGCGCTGGTGGCCGTGGGCGACGACCGCGCCCCCGCGCCACCGGACGGCACACCGGCACCGCCGGACCGTACGCCCGCCCCCGCCCCCGCCGCTGCGCCCGGACCCGGACCCGGACCCGGACCGACGGTCGTGGCGGCCCGCAGCCGCCTCTACCCGGGGACCGAGCACTTGCTCGGCTGGGACGTCGGCGACTGGGGCTTCCGGATGGTCCTCGGCCGGGAGGTCCCCGACCTCGTCCGGCTCCACGTCGCCGAGGAGATCGAGTCCTTCCTCGCCGCACACGACCTCAAGCCGCGGGACGTCTCGGCGTGGATCTGCCACCCGGGCGGCCCCAGGATCATGGACGCGCTCGCCGGACAGCTCGGCCTGCCGGAATCCGCCCTCGCCCCTTCGCGCCGCGCCCTGGCCGCTGCGGGAAACCTTTCCTCGGCCTCCGTGCTGCAGATCCTGCGCGACACCCGGGCCGCGGCGCCCGCGCCTGGATCCTTCGGCCTGATGATCGCCGTCGGGCCCGGTTTCGCCTCCGAACTCGTACTCCTGGCCTGGTGATCCCGTGATGACGCCGTACACCCTCCTGGTCCTGCTGGTCGTCGCCGAGCGGTTCGCCGAGCTCGCCGTGGCCCGCCGCAACGGCGCATGGAGCCACGCCCGGGGCGGCCTCGAACACGGAGCCGGGCACTACCCGGCGATGGTCGCCCTGCACACCGCACTGCTGTTCGGCTGTCTCGTGGAACCCGCGCTGGCCGGCCGGCCGTTCCTGCCCCTGCTCGGCTGGCCCGCCCTCGTCCTCGCGCTGGCCGCCCAGGGGCTGCGCTGGTGGTGCATCGGCACGCTCGGGTTCCGCTGGCACACGCGCGTACTGATCGTCCCCGGCCTTCCGCTGGTCGCCTCCGGCCCCTACCGCTACCTGCGCCACCCCAACTACCTGGCGGTCGCCGTCGAGGGCCTGGCGCTGCCCCTCGTGCACACGGCCTGGCTGACCGCCGTGGGCTTCACCGTGCTGAACGCCGCGCTCCTGACGGTGCGGATCCGGTGCGAGGACGCCGCGTTGGCCGCCGCACGTCCGCTCGTCGCCTCCGGCGCGGTGCGGTGATCGATCTCCTGGTCGTCGGCGGCGGACCGGCGGGCCTGGCCACGGCCATCCACGCGGCACTCGCCGGTTTCGACGTCGCGATCGCAGAGCCGCGCCCCGCCCCCGTCGACAAGGCCTGCGGCGAGGGGCTGATGCCCGGGGCGGTGCGCGCCTTGCGCGCCCTCGAGGTGGAGGTGCCCGGCCGCCAACTGCGCGGGATCCGGTACGTGGACGCTGCCGGCGGCCACCGCGCCGAGGCGCTCTTCCGGGCAGGACACGGCCTCGGTGCGCGGCGCACCGTGCTGCACGAGGCGCTCTCCGCCCGGGCGGCCGAGCTCGGCGTACCCGTCCTCGCGCGCCGCGTCGGCCGGGTGGTCCAGCACGACGGGCACGTGACGGCCGACGGGACGGCCGCCCGCTACCTCGTGGCGGCCGACGGGCTGCACTCGCCGACCCGGCGGTCGCTGGGGCTGGCCGTACGGCCGGCTGCTCCGCGGCAGCCGCCGCGGTACGGGCTGCGGCGCCACTACGCCGTCGAACCGTGGAGCGACCTGGTCGAGGTCCACTGGTCGGCCGGGTGCGAGGCGTACGTCACGCCGCTGGGTCCGCAGCAGGTCGGGGTGGCCGTCCTCACCTCCGAACAGCTGCCCTACGATGCCCAGCTGGCCCGGTTCCCGCTGCTGGCCTCGCGGCTCCGCACGGCCGGCGCGACGCCCGTCCGGGGCGCGGGCCCGCTGCGCCAGGAGGCCCGTACCCGGGTGGCGGGCCGGGTGCTGTTCGTCGGGGACGCCGCCGGGTACGTCGACGCGCTGACGGGCGAGGGAATCACCCTCGCCCTGACGGCCGCCGGGGAACTGGTCCGGTGCCTGCGCGCGGGCCGGCCCCGGGAGTACGAGCGCGCGTGGTGCAGGCTGTCCCGCAGCTACCGGCTCCTGACGAGGTCGCTGCTGTGGGTCCGCAACCGGCCCGGCCTGGCACCGCTGATCACCCCGGCGGCGGCCCGCTTCCCCGGGCTCTTCCAGCACGCCGTCGACCTGCTGGCCTGACCGGACGTCAGGCCGGGGGGCGGGTAGGCGGAGCTGCGGTCTCCGCGGGAATGCGGGTGCCGCGGGGGCGGCGGGTCCAGCGGTGCCACCAGTGGCGGCGGCGCCGGTGGACGGCACGGCTCATGCGGCGGCCGACGAAGAGGTATCCGAGCAGCGCGCCCGCGGTATTGAGGATGACGTCGTCGATGTCGAACGCGCGTCCGGTGACCAGGGCGCCCTGGATCAGTTCGACGAGCGTCATCACCACGGCAGTGGGCACCGTCACGCGCAGCAGCCCCCGGGTCTGCGGCAGCAGGACGGGAAGCAGGATCCCGAACGGCACGCCCAGCAGGAGGTTGCCGCCGAGCTGTTTGGCGGCGTCCTTGACGGACGTGCCGTCGAGGTAGGCGTCGATCGAGGCGCCCGGCCGGACGTTGCTGTGCACCAGCTCGGCGGAGGCCGCGGACGGCTCCAGGGTGACGCGGGCCAGGACGATGCTGAACAGGACGAGTCCGACCAGGCCGGCCAGCATCGCCAGGGCGCGGAGGGCCGGATGCACCGGATGCACCGGCCGTTGCGACGGGTCCGGCGCCGGCCGGCGGGGCTCCGCCGTGCCCCCGGACCCGTCGGGGGCGGCGGGCTTGGCGGGGGCGGCGGGCTTGGCGGGCGCGAGGGGATCAACGGGGTCGGGCGGAGAAGCAGGGGGCTTGGGGGCAGGGGGCTTCTTTCGCTTGTCCATGGGTCACTCCTTCGGGACCGCTCGAACGTCTAGCGCAGCACTCCCGTGGCCGCGAGCGTGAAGGAGTGGCCCGCGGGGTCGCTGAAGAGGCGTGCGGTGCCCGGTCCGGCCTCACTGTCGGACGACACCGGACGGGCGCCGAGCGAGACGGCTTCCCGCTCGGCCTCGTCGAGGTCGGCCTCGTCGACCAGGATCCGCAGGTGTGCCTGCTGCGAGTCCTCGGGGCGCGGCCAGCTCGGCGGGGCGTAGCCGTGGTCGCGCCGGATGGCGAGTTGCACGCCGCCGGCCGCGACGACCTCGACGAGGTCCGGTTCCCGTCCGGCGGCCGTCTCGGCGCCGAGCAGTTGTGCGTAGAAGTGGGCCAGGGCCTCGGGCTCTGCGCAGTCCAGTACGAGGATGCTCGTCTTCTTGACCGTCATGGCCCGCGCCTACCCCGCCGGTTCGGGCGCATTCCCCCTCCGCGCCCGCCCGTTGATACGACTACTGGTCGATCTCCTTGCCCTCGCCGGTCTCCCCGCGCAGCAGGACCCCCGGGGCCGGCACCGGCGAACACCAGGAGGGCGGCCGCCACGAGCGCGCCGGTCACGATGTCGACGTCCGGCTCCTCCATCCCCCGGCGCGCGGGCCGCGCCCGATGCGCCCCGCAGGGCGCCCGCGGCCACCGCAAGCGAATTCCGGCGCCCCTCCCCGCCACCGGCCGGTTCCGGCCAACCTCCCCTCCCGGAGCACGGCCGACGCCGGGTGCGCGGGCCCCTCGGGCCGGAGTCGCCGCCGGCTCCGAGTCGGCCAGATCGCACTGCTCCTCCCTGCGGGCTGCTGTGTACTCGTCCCTCCGGTTCCCTCCCGCAGACGCCGACCCTCCCCGCCCCGGGGACGGGTTCCTTCGTCGTGCCGTCCGGCGTCGCGGGTGCGTACCGGTCTTCCCTCACCGACGAGTTGGAGGAGCAGCATGGCCCAGACACCGGCAGCAGAACCGAAAGCCGCCGCACCGCCGGCGCCCCCGGAGCTCAAGTACACCTGGGGACAGCACAACAAGACGATGGAGCAGCTCTCGCTGGCGCAGATGGCGCGGCGGGTGCCGTCCGCGCTCGCCCAGACCGCCCGGCTGGCCTGGGCGGTGAACCGGACCGCCTTCGTCTGGCTCGTGTCCGCCCAAGTCCTCGGCGGCATCTGTACGGCAGGCGCGCTCGCCGCCGTGTCCAGGGCCATGGGGCCCCTGCTGGCCGACGGCACCGTGGAGCAGCGCATCTCGGGCGCCGCCTGGCCGCTGTTCGCCACGGCGGCCATGACGGCCCTGGCGTCCATCGTCTCCGGGAGCGCCGCCCGCCGGCTCAACCCCGGCATGTCGACCATCGCGGACCTCGCCATGGTGGACGCCCACATGGACGTCGAGCTCGCCGCCTACGACGCCCCCGACTTCACCGAGCGCTCGGAGGCCGCCGAGACCGGATCGGCCCGCTCCGGCATGCTGCTCCAGGACGCCCTCGGCTTCACCGGCGGCCTGATCGACATGGTCGCGGTGGCCTCGGTACTGTCCGTCGTCCACCCCGTGCTGCTGCCGCTCCTGCTGCTGTCCGTGGTCCCGCGCGGCCTGGGCTCCGTATTCGCCGCGCGGCTCGACTACCGCCTCCACAACGAGACGATCGCCTCCCGCAACATCCGCAACATGATGCGCTGGCACCTGACCACGCCCAAGCTCGCGGACGAACTGCGCGGCAACAGCATGCGGCCCTACGCCCACCACTGGTACGCGGCGGTCTGCGGCCGCATCGACGCCAGGATGGTCGGTTCCGCCCCGCGCTATCTGGCCGTGTACCTGGTCGCAGCCGTCGTCTCGGGCCTGTTCATCGTGCTCACCTGGGTCTCGCTCGCCGCGCTGGCGACGGGCGGGTACATGGCCCTCGGCGCCGCCGGCACCGCCATCGTCGCCATGCGGACCTCCACCGCGGCCCTGTCCCAGCTGGTCGTGTACGGGGCGGCGATGTTCCAGCACGCCCTGTACCTCGGTGACTACAGCTCCTTCATCGCGCAGGCCGCGGAGCAGTCCGGGCCGCGCGGTCCGCAGCAGCCGCAGGCTCCCGCGAAGATCCGCTTCGAGGCGGCCTCGTACACCTATCCGGGCAAGGACACCGCGGCGCTCGGCCCGGTGGACCTCACGCTGAACCGCGGGGAGGTCATCGCGCTGGTCGGCGAGAACGGCGCGGGGAAGTCCACGTTCATCCGCCTGCTCACCTCCCTGACGGCCCCGACCACGGGATCGGTGTCCTGGGACGGCGTGCCGACCTCCGAGTCGGACCAGCGCGCCGCCTGGAGGCACGTGGGGCTCGTCACGCAGTCCTACGGGCACTGGCCCTTCTCCGCCCGCGAGAACATCACGCTCGGGCAGCCGGACGCGCGCGGCGAGGAAGCGGTGTGGGACGCCCTGCGGTCGGTGGGCATGAAGGAGACGGTCGAGGAGTTCCCCCACGGCCTGGACACGCTCCTGGCCCGCTCGCTGTGGGGCGGGCACGAGCCCTCGGGCGGGCAGTGGCAGCGCCTGGCCTGCGGACGGGTCTTCCACCGCCGCCCGGCGCTGCTCGTCATGGACGAGCCGACCTCCGCCATGGACCCGCGCGGCGAGCACATGGTCTTCTCCGGGCTGCGCGACATGAAGGAGGAGCGCATCACGGTGATCGTCACCCACCGGATGGAGAACTGCCGCCTCGCCGACCGGATCATCGTTCTCGACCGCGGCAGGATCGCCGAGCAGGGTACGTACGACCAGCTGTCGCGGCTGGAGGGCGGGACGTTCGCCGAGCTGGTCCGGCTCTCCCTGGACCGGTAGGCGATGGCCTTCGCGGGTGGGGCGGCCGGGTCCCGGCGCTCCGCCCGCGAGCGGTTCGGACGGCCGCACAAGACCGATACGACTTCAGCTTTGGTTGATACACCATCACCTACGGTTGATATCTGTCGGCCGAGCGGCTAGCGTCTCCCTCGGAAGATCACCACCAACGGAGAGCAAGCGGGGGCTTGGGTGGGCAGGGCTGTCTCGGAGCCGATGGAGACGGCCGGACGCATCGTGGCGTTGCTGGAGCGCGCCGGACTGACTCGCGGAGACGTGTTGCGCGTCCAGGGCGAGGGCGGACTGTCGTTCGCGTCCGGCGTGCCGGTCGCGGACGTGGAACGCCTGCTGCGGGGGGAAGCCGTACCGGCCGTCGCGGATCCGGTGGAGCAGCGCCACCGGCAGGTCCGCGACCGGATCCTCTTCCTGCGGGCCACCCGGCTGTGGACGTCCCCCACCGGCATCCGCCGCACGTACTCGCTGGCCGAGATCGCGGCCGGAGCGGGCACGAGCGCCCAGTGGCTCGACAAGATGATCAAGACCGGCAAGGCCCCGAACCTCGACCACGCCGCCGGGATCGCCGCCTTCTTCGGCGAAGGGATCGAGTTCCTCATGGACCCGCCCGCCGACGCGCTGGACCGGGTCCTCCAGGAGATCCACAAGGACCTGCTCGAACGCATCGTGAAGCGCCAGGACGAAGACCTCCAGCGCCTCGAGCGCCGCAACGGGCGGGCACCGGACGGCGGGCTGAGCGCCTTCGGCCACGCTGCACGGGCACTGGCGGACGTACCCGAGGACACGGCGCAGCCGATCATCGCGCTGCTCGAGTCCATCACGAAACGATCGCGGGCCCCCGACAGCGGGTGAAGGGAGCCGCGCGTCCGCCGTTCCGCGTCACCCTGTCCGCGTCGTCCCGTTCACGTCATCCGACACGGTCGGGCTCGGCCGTACGCTCACGCGGGTGGGCGGACGTCCCGCGGCCGGGGGCCTCAGGCGTACGCCCGTACGGATCGGCGCGACCGGCACGGTCCGACACGTACGGCAGGGCCCTGGAGATCCACACCAGGAGGTCGCCGTTCTCCTCCTCGGCCGCGCGCACCGCACCTGCGGCCAGGACGCGCTGCTGCTCGTCGGCCGGCGCGGCGTGCGAGCGGGCCGCGGCCGCCGCCGTGAGCATCGCGGCGATGCCGATGGCGACCGCCTGACGCTCCTCGGCGCCGCGCTCGCGGGCTTCGCGGTGCGCCAGCTCGCGCACCTCGTCCGAGCAGTACGCGTACAGCCCGAGCATCCAGTCGTGAACGGCCGTGATCCGGTGCATCAGCAGGTTCTCGGGACCGAGGTGCCAGGGTGCGGCGGTGAACAGCGCGGGCCGGCCGGAGGCGGCCGGGGAGCTGGCCATGCGCCACAGCGGCCTCAGGGCGAGGACCTTCAGGAGCGGGCGCCAGGCGCGCTCGGTCAGCCTGGGCCCGAAGACCGGCGCGAGGAATCCGATGCCGACCGCCACGCCGCACAGCGACATGAAGGGCGCCATGCTCTCGTTGAGCGCGTCCCAGTTGCGGCCGGTCCAGCGGGCCGCGATGGCGGTGAGCTTGAACACGCCGTACACGATGTTGGCGAGGGAGCCGAAGACGAGCGTGTACAGCCCGACCTTCAGCCAGGTGACGACCGTCGAGTTCGCCCGCGCGTTCACCCGCGCGCCCGTCGTCACGCTCGCCGCCTTCGCCCTGCTCCGGTCCCTGCCGAGGTCGACGATCCAGTTCCAGCACATGACGGCCGTGGCGACGGCCGCCACTACGTAGCCGAGCAGGTAGAGCACGAGCATCTCGCGGATGAGCGGCGTGGTGGCGTAGTAGGTGTCGAAGTCCAGGGGCCGCTCGACGGGTGACTCCCCGAAAACGAAAAGGACCACGACGGACGCGATCACGAGGCCGTAGCCCACGATCCAGGCCCTCACGCGGCGCCGGAGCCCGGCATCCGCGCCCGAGTCCGCGCGCCAGTACTCGACGAGCACCACGGAGGCGCACGAGAAGGCGGAGAGGACGCAGTGGATGAAGAGGGCCGAGAAGTTGCTGATGCCGGTGACCCGGTTGACCTGGACGACCGTGAGCGGAGCGGAGAAGAAGAAGGTGATGAACGGCAGGAAGAGCATGGCGTTCACGGTGCGGACCATGGGGCTGCGCCAGCCCCGCACGAGGCCGGGAAGTTTCGCCAGCACGGCGATGCCCAGCACCGCGGCGGGTATGTGGTAGGTGGGTTCTACGTGCACGGTCAGCCTTCCAGGCAGGCCCAGATCCGGCCGACCGCCTCATCGGTGGGTGTTCCCTTGTGGGTGCCGTCCAGGTACGGACGGAACTTGGTCGCCAGCAGGCGGCCGAACTTCTCCGCGCGCCGCTCCTCGTCGAGGTCCGCGCCGGTGCGCGCGGCGACGTACGCGACCGCCTCGTCGATGCTCCACCGGTCGCCGAGCATGCGGGCCGCGGCCGATGCGCCGGCAGCGCTGCCGTGGTGGCCGCAGCCGCCCTCCTTGCGGTGCCACAGCTCGTGACCCATGATCACCATCTGGTGCAGCGGCGAGGTGTTCGCCTCCACGGCGATCAGGTCGTGGTCCCCCAGGTCGAGCCAGAGCCCGCTCACGGTGTTCGCGGGGAAGGGCTCCATCATCAGGCGTACTTCACGCCCGCTGCTCTGCGTCAGGTAGCGGCAGATCGACCGGAAGAGTTCGAGCGGCTTGTCGGGAACGGGGCTCCCGACGCCCGCGAACAGTTCGTCGCGATGCCGCTTCATATCGCGGGAGACGCCCACGGCGTCCCACCAGGCTTTCCCCACTGGACGCACCGGTCCCCCAAACATTCGTAGTCCCCCCTGCATTCGTTCCCCGCCGCCGGTCAGTCCGCTTCCCCCGCAGCGCGGGCCTCCCGCGCCCGGTCCTCCCGCGAGCGCCTGGCGATCGACTCGATCAGCGCGATGATCGGCTGAGCGGTGTCCTCGGGCACCTCGGTGAGGGCACGGGCCGCGTATCCGACCACGCCGACCTCGGACTTCAGATACGCGTCCGGGTCGTGCAGCCGGAGGCGCTGGAGGTCCTCGTCCTGGCGCTGGACGGTGCGCTCGAGCAGGTCCTTGTGGATCTTCTGGAGGACGCGGTCGAGCGCTTCGGCGGGCGGATCGACCAGGAACTCGATCCCTTCGCCGAAGAACGCGGCGATCCCGGCGGCGTGGTCGAGGTTCGGGGCCTTGCCGGTCTTGATCATCTTGTCGAGCCACTGCGCGCTCGTGCCCGCTCCGGCCGCGATCTCGGCCAGCGAGTACGTGCGGCGGGTGCCGTCCGCCGACGACCGCATGCGGGTGGCCCGCAGGAAGAGGATCCGGTCGAGGACCTGCCGGTGGCGCGCCGCCACCGGATCGGAGGCGGCCGGCAGCTGCTCGCCCCGCAGCAGGCGTTCCACGTCCGCTGCCGGCACGCCGGACGCGAACGACAGTCCGCCCTCGCCCTGGACGCGCAGCACGTCCCCGCGGCCGAGCCCGGCCCGGTCCAGCAACGCCACGATGCGCCCGGCCGTCTTCGCCGGGTCCGAGACAGCCCTGCCCACGTGAACCCCCACTGACCGTGTCGACATGACCGGATGCTTCTTCGACCGGGTGAGCGTAGCGACTCAACCCTGCCCCATCAAACGCACCTTACGACATCGGCCCAGGTGACAGGCCCGTGACGGGGGAAGCGGCTGCCGGGGCGCGGCCGACGGGGCGGTCGGGGCCGCGGCGGCTCCGACATCCGGACTCTGGCGGCCTGGGGTCTAGACCGGCTCGGGGACGAACGGCAGGTAGTCCTCCTCGCCCGAGGGGATGACCGCGTAGCTGCCCTCGGGGAGCTCGTTCCACACTCCGTGCAGGTCGCCGAGGGGCTCGGAGACGATCAGGCGGGTGGCGTCCGAGACCCCCCGCAGGAACTCCAGCTCGGGGTGCAGCTGCCGTACCGTTTCCGCGCGCGTGCTGTAGAAGAGCGACCTGGACTTCCCGACGCTGGAGTAGCGGAACGCCCAGACGCGCTCGCCGTCGGAGACGGCGATGGTCATCTGCAGCGGGTTCGCCACCCCGTGCTCCTTGCCGAGACGTTCCACCAGGCCCGCCATCCGGGCCACCGCGCCCGGCACGTCCTGGTCGAGGCCGTAGGTGACCGCCAGATAGAACATCACCTCGGAGTCCGTGGACCCCTCGATCGCCGGGTAGATCGCCGGGTCCACGGCCATGCTGAGGTCCCGCCGCAGCCGGTGGAAGTCCGCGATGGCGCCGTTGTGCATCCACAGCCAGCGGCCGTGACGGAAGGGGTGGCAGTTGCTCTGCTGGATCGCCGTGCCCGTGGAGGCCCGGACGTGCGCGAAGAACAGGCGCGAGCGGACGTGGGCGGCGAGCTCCATCAGGTTGCGGTTGTTCCAGGCGGGCCCCACGTCCCGGAAGACCGCCGGGGTGCCGTCACCCTCGGCGCTGTACCAGCCGACGCCGAAGCCGTCGCCATTCGTGGCCTCTACACCCATCCTGGAGCGCAGGCTCTGGTCGATCAGCGAGTGCTCCGGACGGTAGAGGACCGAGTCGAGCAGGATCGGCGATCCCGAGTAGGCGAGCCAGCGGCACATGAGCGGTCATCCTTTCCCCGCCCCCGTACGAGGGTAGCTCCGGGCGCGGTCCCAGCAGCTCCGACAGCTCCGGGAGCCGGGGCGTGTCCGCAGATCACGGGGCCGCCGACCGGTCCGCGGCGCGTCATACGCCCTGAGCGGGGAAGGGAAGCAGGTATGCCGGAAGCGATCATTCCCTTCGTCCGCCTGCTCCGCCGCTACCGCGAGCCCGTGGCCGTCCAGGCCCTGCGCTCGACCGCCGCGGCCGTCCTGAGCTATGTCATCGCCCTGCAGCTCAGCAGCGAGCCGGCGCCCCTGACCGCGCCGCTGACCGCGCTGCTCGTCGTGCAGGTCACGCTCTACTCGACGCTCACCACGAGCGTGCGCCGGGTGAACTCGGTCATCGCCGGCGTGCTGATCGCGATCGGCTTCAGCGCGCTGGTCGGGCTCACCTGGTGGAGCCTCGGCCTCGTGATCCTCGCGTCGCTCGTCGTGGGGCACCTGGTGCGCGTCGACGAGTTCGTACCGGAGGTGGCCATCAGCGCCATGCTCGTCCTCGGGGTCACCCGCATCGCGGACACCGCCTGGGACCGGGTGCTGGAGACCCTGATCGGTGCCGCCGTCGGGCTGCTGGTCAACCTGCTCGTCGCGCCGCCGGTCTGGGTCGGGTCGGCCAGCAGCGCCATCGACGGGCTGGCCGGGCGCATGCGCGGACTGCTCGTCCACCTCGCCCGCACGCCCGAGGGGCATGCGCCCGCGGCCGTGGAGGATGCCGTCGCCCGCCTGCACGAGGCCCGGCGCCTCGACAACGACATCGCGCAGGTCGACGCCGCGCTGCGGCAGGCCGAGGACAGCCTGCGGCTCAACCCGAGGGTGAAGGAGGGCCTGCTCTTCCGCCTGCTGCTGCGCACCGGCCTCGACACCCTGGAGATCTGCGCGGTGGTGCTCCGCGTGTGCTGCCGCACCGTGACCGACCTCGCCACGGCCCGCCCGGACGGCCCGCTGTTCCCGCCCCCGGTCAAGGGCGTGCTGCGGGAGCTGTGCGACCACCTGGCCGTCGCCGTGGAGAGCTTCGCCCAGCTGATCACCGCGCAGGTCAGCGCCAATGCCGAGGAGGCCGAGGCCCGGCTGACGCGGGAGCTGGCCACGGCCCGCGCCAGCCGCGACCGCCTCGCGCCGCTGCTGCTGGAGCACGTACGGGCTCACCCCGCCCACTGGCAGCTGTACGGGGCCCTGCTCGCGGACCTCGACCGGGTGCTCGACGAGCTCAGCGTGGAGAAGCGCTCGCAGCGGCTGATGGAGGAGCTGGACCGGCACTCCCGCGCGCGCAGGGCCCGCCGACCCCGGCTGGAGCGCTTCACCGGCCGTCGCGCCCGCAAGTGAACTCGTGCGTATCGCACGGTCCATCGGTGACAGCTGTGACTGTCGCAGCCCCGAGGCCGCGTGACACCGTCGTGTTCGTCGCCGACCGAGGGAGCTGGGGTGAACAAGGGATACGCCGCCTTCTGCGACGCCGACCGCTGGTTCTACGACGCGCCGTACCGGCGTGCGGAGGGCGGCCGGTACGCCGCAGGGCTCGCACCCGCACCGCAGGGCTGGGGCTCGCACCGCAGCGGAGACTGGCTCGCACTGCGCCCCGCCGGGCTCGAACTGCCCTCCCAGGGCTGGAAGATCCACGTGTCGGCCACGCTCGACAACGCCGAGTCGGTCCTCGACCGGGTGTACGCGTACTGCCTGGAGCGGGGGATCGCGTTCAAGTTCGTACCGAGCAGGTACCTGCTGCACACCCGGAACGCCAAGTACGCCGACCGGGCCGGCAGCGGGAAGTTCCTCACCGTCTACCCCGCCGACGAGGAGCAGTGCCGCGCCGTCGCGGAGGACCTCGACCGGCTGCTCGCGGGCGAGGCCGGCCCCTACGTCCTCAGCGACCTGCGCTGGGGGAACGGGCCCGTGTACCTGCGCTGGGGCAGTTTCACCCTGCGCCACTGCTACGACGGCAACGGCGAGCTGTGTCCCGCGGTCGAGGACCCGGACGGGCGCCTGGTGCCCGACCTGCGCGGGCCGGTCTTCCGGTTGCCCGAGTGGGTGCCGCTCCCGGACTTCCTCGCGCCCCATCTCGACGCCCGCGCGGCGCTCACGCTGGCGGACATGCCGTACGCCGTCGAGAGCGCCCTGCACTTCTCCAACGGCGGGGGCGTCTATCTCGCCCGGGACGGCCGAACCGGCGAGCGCGTCGTACTCAAGGAGGGCCGGCCGCACGCCGGTCTCGCGGCGGACGGCGCCGACGCGGTGGCCCGGCTGCGGCGCGAGCAGACCGCCCTGGAGCTGCTGGCCGGCCTCGACTGCGTGCCTGCGGTACGCGGCGCGTTCACGGTCGGCGACCACCGCTTCCTGGCGCTGGAACACCTGGAAGGCAAGCCGCTCAACACCTACTTCGCCCGCAGACACCCGCTGATCGAGGCGGACCCGGACCCGGCCGCACTGCTCGCGTACACCGAGTGGGCCATGAAGATCCACGCGCAGGTGACGGAGGCGGTCGGGGCCGTGCACGCCCGCGGGGTGGTCTTCAACGACCTGCACCTCTTCAACATCATGGTGTCCGAGGACGAGACCGGCGAACCGTCCGTCGCCCTGCTGGACTTCGAGGCGGCCGCGCACGTCGACGAGGGACTGCGGCAGACCGTCGCCAACCCGGCGTTCGTCGCCCCGGCGGACCGGCGGGGGTTCGCGGTGGACCGGTACGCGCTGGCGTGCCTGCGGCTCGCCCTCTTCCTCCCGCTGACGAGCCTGCTGGCGCTGGACCGGGGGAAGGCGGCCCACCTGGCGGA
Source organism: Streptomyces sp. NPDC037401 (assembly GCF_055602345.1). Lineage (NCBI taxonomy): Bacteria > Bacillati > Actinomycetota > Actinomycetes > Kitasatosporales > Streptomycetaceae > Streptomyces > Streptomyces sp. NPDC037401. The sequence continues at coordinate 22,484 of NZ_JBVJWO010000017.1, read as the reverse complement.
GGTCGCGGCCGCGCAGTTCCCCGTACCGCGCCGCTATCTGGACGAGGCGGTCGAGGAGATCCTCGCCGGGCCCGATCCCGCATCGCAGCGCGGGCGGGTGGCCCGGCCCCCGGCGCCGTACCTCCCGGTGGAGCCGGGCGACTGGCCGGCGAGCCGCGCCTCGCTGACCGCCGCGCTGCGCGCCTCGGCCACACCGGAACGGGAGGATCGTTTCTTTCCCGGGGACGCCGCCCAGTTCGCCGGGCCGGCCGGGGGGCTGTGCTTCGGCTTCGGCGCCGCCGGGGTGCTCCACGCGCTGGCGGAGACGGGCGCGGAGCCCTGGCCCGAGGCGGAGGAATGGCTGCTGGCGCGCACGAAGGACCCCGCTTCCGGCACACCGCTCGGCTTCTACGACGGGCTGGCGGGCCTGGCGTGGACGCTGGACCGGCTGGGCCACCCCGGCCGGGCCCTCGAACTGGCCGAACTCGTCGTGCGCCAGCCCTGGCAGAACATCGGGCCCGATCTGCACGGCGGGCTCGCGGGGGTCGGCCTGGCCCTGGACGCGCTGGCCGCGTCCACGGGAGACGATGCGCTGCACGCCGCGGCGCGGCGCTGCGCCGAGCAGGTCGCGCTCACCGCTCCCGACCTCACCCGGGCCGGGCTGCTGCACGGTTCCTCGGGTCCCGCGCTGCTGTTCCTGCGGCTGTACGAGCGGACGGGCGAGCCGCGGCTGCGCGACCTCGCGGCCGATGCCCTGCGCCGCGACCTGTCCCACTGCGTGCCGAGCGTGTACGGCACGCTCCAGGTGAACGAGGGCCGGCGGACGATGCCCTACCTCGGAGCGGGCAGCGTCGGCATCGGAATGGTGCTCGACGACTACCTCGCACATGCCGCGGACGAGCAGTTCGAGGAGGCGCGCGGGCAGATCGTGCAGGCCGCGCAGGCGACGTTCTACGCGCAGCCCGGCCTCTTCCGCGGCGCCGCGGGCATGGTGCTGCACCTGGCCCGCACGACGGCACCCGGCCCGGGCACCGGGCCCGCCGACGTCGGGCGCCAGATCGACGCCCTCGCCCGGCACGCCGTGCCCTACCAGGAGCAACTGGCCTTCCCCGGCGAGCAGATGATGCGGCTGTCCATGGACCTGTCCACGGGGACGGCGGGCGTCCTGCTCGCACTCGGTGCGGCGGCGTCCGGCGGGCGCGCGCACCTGCCCTTCCTGCCGCCCCCCGGGCGGCCCCAGAGCCGGTCCCTGACGGGACCGTGACCCACCGCACCACCGGCACGAAGCGCACCACCCGCACCACCCGCGGTACCGATCCACGCCCATCCATGCGAAGTACCCATCGAAGAAACGGAGACGGACATGTCGCTTCTCGACCTGCAGTCGCTGGAGACGCCGAAGGAAGAGGCCACGGAGGCCACCGGCGGCGGTGGCGGCGGCAGCCGGGCCAGCCTGCTGCTCTGCGGCGACAGCAGCCTGAGCCTCACCACGTGTAACTGACCCGGGTAGGCACCCCGGCACTCCGGACCCGGGGGGGGGAGGAGGCCAGGGGCGGGCCACACCCCCCCCAGGACGGGACCGGGGGGGGACGACCACACCCCCCCCCCCCACCCCCTCCCCCCCCCACCCCCCCCCGTACCCCCCCCCCCCCCCCCCCCCCCCCTCCCCCCCCCCCCTCCCCCCCCCCTCCCCCCCCCCCCCCCCCCCGGTCCCGCACCACACCCTCCGGAGGACGTACCGGGATGACGACCCCCGACCTCACCCTCGCCGCGGCCGCCAGGCACAGCGCGGGCCGCACCACGGCCGCCTTCGTCTGCTCGGTGGCGGCGGCGGCCACCGCCCTCGTCGAACCGGCCGTCCTCGGCCACACCCTCGAACTGCTCCTGGCGCGCGACCGTGACGCCTCCGCCTGGGTCGCGCTCTGCACGGCGCTCGTGACGGCCGAGGTGTTCCTCGACTCCGGCACCACCGCGCTCTCCGGGACGATCGGCGCCCGCTCCACCGCCTGGCTGCGGCGCCGTGCACTGTCCCGGCTGCTCGGGTCCGCGCCGCACCACGCCGCCCGCTTCGCACCCGGGGACCTGACCGCCCGTATCACCGCCCACACCGCCGACGCCGCCACCGTGCCCGCGACGGCCGCGACCGGGCTGGCCGCACTGCTGCCGCCGCTGGGCGGGCTGATCGCCCTCTTCGTCATCGACGTCTGGACCGCGCTCGCCTTCCTGGCCGGACTGCCCCTGCTGCTGGTACTCCTGCGGGCCTTCGCCCGGGACTCCTCGGCGAGCGTCTCGTCCTACCAGCAGGCCCAACTGGGCATAGCCGAACGGCTCGTGGAGGCGATGGCCGGAGCCCGCACGATCGCCGCCGCCGGCACCGCCGACCGCGAGCGCCGGCGCATCCTGGCCGGACTCGGCCAACTCGCCGCCGAGGGACGGCGCATGTGGCGCGTCTACGGAGCAACGGTCGCGCGCAGCAGCGCCCTGATGCCGCTGCTGCTCTACGCGGTCCTCGCCGTGGCCGGGCTCCGGCTGGCCGCCGGCGCACTGGGGGTCGGCGACGTCCTCGCGGCCTTCCGGTACGCGGCGCTGGCAGCCGGCGTGGGCGCGGTGACCGGACAGCTCGGCGCCCTGGTCCGCGGCCGTGCGGCCGCCCGGCGTACGCACGAACTCCTCGACCTCCCCCAACTGAACCAGGGCACGGCCCAGTTGCCGGACGGGGGCCCGGGGACCCTGGAACTGCGCGGGGTCACGGTCGTGCGGGACGGGAAGGCCGTGCTGCACGGTGTGGACCTGCTGGTCCCCGGCGGGAGCACGGCCGCGGTGGTCGGCCGCTCCGGATCCGGCAAGTCGCTGCTCGCCGCCGTAGCGGGACGGCTCACCGCTCCCGACGAGGGCACGGTGCTGCTCGACGGCGTCCCGCTCGAGGCCCTCGCACCCGGCCCGCTGCGGAGCGAGGCCGGGTACGCCTTCGACCGGCCGGCCCTGTTCGGGGCGACCGTCGGCCAGGCGATCGCGTTCGGCGCCGGACCGCCCCCGGACGCCGCTGCGGTCCGGGCGGCGGCGCGGGCGGCCGGTGCCGACGCCTTCGTCCGCCGGCTTGCCGACGGCTACGGCACCCGGCAGGCGCAGGCCCCGCTGTCGGGCGGCGAGTACCAACGGCTCGGACTGGCACGGGCGTTCTGTCACGCGGGGCGGCTCCTGATCCTCGACGACGCACTGTCCGGCCTGGATACGGTGACCGCGCACGAGGTGGAGCGCGCCCTCGCCCGGGACGTGCGGCCCGGCACCCGGCTGGTGGTCGCCCACCGGGTCTCGTCCGCTGCCCGGGCGGGGATGGTGATCTGGCTGGACGAGGGCCGCGTCCGGGCCACCGGAACCCATCGCGAGCTGTGGGGGGACCCCGCCTACCGCGCCGTGTTCACGGACGCGGCGGGCGCCCCGGACGGTCCCCCCGCGGCCGCGGAGGCACCGCTGCGGCGGCAGGCGGCACGATGAGCTCCCTGCGCGCGGACGCGGCGAAGGCCCACGCCGCGACCGGGGCCGGGGAGGGGCCCCCGGAGCGGGGAGCGCTGCGCCGGGTGGCGCCCGAGGCGCGCCGCTTCCTGCGGGGGCGCGGACGCACGGTCGCGGTGCTGGGCGGCTGGTCGCTCCTGGAGTCCGCCCACACCTTCCTGGGCGGATACGGGGTGGCCCGCGCGCTCGACGACGGATTCCTGGCCGGCCGGACCGGTACCGGACTCGCCTGGCTGGCGCTCGCCGGAGCGGCGGCGCTGCTGGGCGGCTTCGCGCTGCGCGGAGTGTTCGGCGCACTCGCGGGTCTGGTGGAGCCGCTGCGGGACGGTCTGGTGCGGCGGGCGGTGACGCGGGCGCTGGACGCGGCGGTGGCCGATCCGGCGCGCGCTGACTCGCGCGCAGTCTCACGCGTGACACAACAGTGTGAAATGGCACGCGATTCCTTCGCCGGACTGGTCCTGACGGCCCGTTCCTTCCTGTTCACCGCCGCCGGGGCGCTGCTGGGCATGGCCGCCCTCGCACCGCTCCTCCTGGCCGTCGTCCTGCCGCCGCTGCTGCTGGGGCTCGGCGTCTTCCTGGCCACGCTGGCCCCGATGGCCCGGGTCCAGCGGGCCTTCCTCGACACCGACGAGGAACTGTCCGCCCGGGTCGGGGCGCTGGGCGCCGGACTGCGCGACGTCGTCGCGTGCGGCGGGGAGCGGGCGGCAGGGGCCGGAGTGCGGTCGCTGATCACCTCCGAGGAACGTCTCTCCCGGGCGCTGGCCCGCTGGGCGGCCGTACGGACGCTGGCGCTCGGCCTGGCCGGCCGGCTGCCGGTGGCGGCCCTGCTGGCGGCCACGCCGTGGCTGCTGGCACGCGGGGTCACGGCGGGGACCCTGGTCGGCGCGCTGACGTACCTCATGCAGTCCCTGCTGCCCGCGCTGCACCAGCTGATGACGGCGCTGGGCGCGGCCGGGACCCGGCTGCTGGTGGTCCTGGAGCGGTTCTGCGACCCCGTACCGGCACCGCCGCCGCCCACGCCCCGCGAGCCCGCACCAGCAATCCGGACACCCGGGACGCGCAAAGCACCCGAGACGCCCGGGGCACCCGGCGCGCGCGAGACCCCCGCGGCCGAGCTGCGCGGCGTGGGTTTCGCGTACGGGCCCCGGGCGCGGCCGGTACTGGACGGGCTCGACCTCACGGTCCGGCACGGCGAGCACCTGGCGGTCGTCGGCCCCAGCGGCATCGGCAAGTCCACGCTCACCGCGCTGCTCGCGGGGATGCTAGCGCCGGACCGGGGCTCGGTCCTCGTCGCCGGCACTCCGGCCCTGCGGCCCGCCCGTACCGGCGGCCCCGCCGTACCCGACCCGCGCCGCACCCTGCTCCCCCAGCAGGCGTACGTCTTCACCGGAACCGTTCGCGAGAACCTGCTGCACCTGCATCCCGAGGCCACGGACGACCTGCTGCAGCGGACCCTGGCGGCGCTGGACCTCGGGGAGCTGGTCGGCCGGCTCGGCGGCCTGGACGCGGCGCTGGAGCCCGCGCGGCTGTCGCAGGGCGAGCGGCAACGGCTCGCGCTCGCCGCCGCCCACCTCTCCCCCGCTCCCCTGCTGCTGCTCGACGAGGCCACCTGCCACCTGGACCCGGACACCGAGGCGCGGGCCGAGCGGGCGCTCGCCGCCCGGCCCGGCACCCTGATCGTCGTGGCGCACCGCATCTCGTCGGCGGCCCGCGCGGACCGGGTGCTGGTGCTGGACGGGACCCGCGCGGTCTGCGGCACCCACGAGGACCTGCCCGGCCGCTCCCCGCTCTACCGGGACCTGGCCGGCCTGTGGGAGGCCCGCGAAGGCCGGTGACCGTGCGCCGCGCCGGCGCCGGGGTGCGAGGGCGGCCCGCTCACACCCACCCCGAGCGCCGCGAGATCCGGATCGCGTCGACGCGGTTGCGGGCGCCGGTCTTGCGGGTGACGGCGGCCAGGTAGTTGCGCACGGTGCCGCTGGCGAGGTGCAGCGCGCGGGCGATCTCGGCGATGGAGTCGCCTTCCGCGGCGCGGGCCAGCACGCTGAGCTCGCGCGGGCTCAGCGGCATGTGGTCGACCTCCATGAGCGCGGAGGCGAGCGAGGCGTCCACGAACCGCTCCCCTTCCGCGACCCGCTGGATGGCCCGGACGAGGCGTCCCGGCGAGCCGTCCTTGTCGACGTACCCCCGGGCCTTGGCGTCGAAGGCCTTGCGCAGGGAGCCGGGCGCGTTCGCGGTGGCCAGGACGAGGAGGGCGGGGGCGGGGCGGCGGCCGAAGACGTTCCGGCCGGGCCCGCCGTGCTCGCCCGCCAGCACCGCCACCGCCTCCGGACAGTCGACGTCCACCACGCAGACGTCGGGTTGTAAGGACTCCGCATGGCGTTTTGCCGTACGCCAGCCCGCCGACGAGACGTCGAAGGACGGTTCGGCTCTCAGCAGTGCGGCCAGGGCGGACCTGACCAGGTTGACGCTGTGCAGCACGAGAACGCTCGTCATCGCGTTTCCCTCCGGGCTCGGACTCGGACTCGACTGCATCCGGGTGCCCACGCTCACGCGTGGCGGAACGTACGGACGGGAGCGCAGGGGGCGCACGGAGTCCGCTTCCGGCCAAGGTCCACGCAGCACGGATCCGGCGGGGTTGCGGCCCGTGACGCCGTGCGGTCCGCGGCTCAGGCGTAGGTGACCGTGACGTGCCGGTAGCCGAGGGAGCGGAGCAGGCCCTCGAGCATGGCGGTGGTGTTCTTCTCGGCGCGCCGGGTGAGGCCGCTCTCGCGTGCCGCGCCGGAGATGTGCTGGACAGCGAGCTTCTGGACGGCCTGCTCACCGGCGGGATTGCCGGAGAAGAGGTCGCCCAGCCGGTCGAGCAGGCCGCGCTGTTTGGACACGGCGTACGAACGGCCCGGGTCGAGTGCGGGGGCGCCGAGGGTGGCGTGCGGCAGCCGCAGTACGGCCTCGGTGCGGTCGGCGTTCACGGTGAGGTCTTCCGCGCCGATCCGGCCGAAATCGACGTACGCACCGACCGTTCCGGCGCCGACGTACAGGGTGCGGGTGCCGCGGATGGCGTCGGGCAGCAGCTTGGCGTCCTTCTCCAGGTCGACCACGACCTGGAAGTTCCCGACGGCTCCCTCGTAACGGCTCATGTTCTGGATCGACTCGAGGACGGCGGGGCCGGAGCGGTCGCGGGTCTCGTCGCCGAAGAGCCCGCCGAGGCCGGGGAGCAGGCTGAGGCGACCGGCGAGGACGAGGAACGCGGCCAGCGCCACGAGGACGGCGGCCGCCGTCACCGTCCGGCGGGAGAGGCTCCTCCCCGACTCCTTTGCCCGTGAAGGTGGTTGCGTGGAAGTCTCCATACCGTGCGGATGCCCCGGGGGCCTGCGCCGAACCCGTTCGGGCCAGCGCCCGCTTCCGCAGCCGCCGCCCCGGGTAGTGCGGGTGCGTGACCTACGTACACCCCGGCGAGGAGTACTCGCGCGACAGCCGGTACCTCACCACCCGGATCACGGCCGACGGGCGCGACGGGTTCCCCGTGGAACCCGGCCGCTACCGGCTGGTGGTCAGCCGGGCCTGCCCGTGGGCGAGCCGGGCGGTGATCGTACGCCGCCTCCTCGGGCTGGAGGAGGCGCTGCCGATGGCCGTCGCCGGACCGGTGCACGACGAGCGCAGCTGGACCTTCGACCTCGACCCGGGCGGGCGGGACCCGGTGCTGGGCTACGAGCGGCTCCAGGAGGCGTACTTCGCCCGCGATCCCGGCTACGACCGGGGCATCACGGTGCCGGCGGTCGTCGACGTGCCGACCGGCCGGGTGGTCACGAACGACTTCCCGCGGATCACGCTCGACATGTCTCTGGAGTGGACGCCGTACCACCGGGAGGGGGCACCGGAGCTCTACCCGCCCGCGCTGCGGCCGGCGATCGACGCGGTGAACGACATCGTGTACGCGGACGTGAACAACGGCGTGTACCGGGCGGGGTTCGCCGGGTCCCAGGAGTCGTACGCACGGGCGTACGGGCGGCTGTTCGCCCGGCTCGACTGGCTGTCGCAGCGGCTCGCGACCTCGCGCTACCTCGTCGGCAACACGGTCACCGAGGCGGACGTACGGCTGTTCACCACGCTCGTGCGCTTCGACGCCGTCTACCACGGCCACTTCAAGTGCAACCGGAACAAGCTGACCGAGATGCCGGTGCTGTGGGCGTACGCGCGCGACCTGTTCCAGACGCCCGGGTTCGGCGACACGGTCGACTTCGACCACATCAAACGGCACTACTACCTCGTGCACTCCGACATCAACCCGACCGCGATCGTGCCGTCGGGACCGGACCTGTCGGGGTGGCTCGCGCCGCACGGCCGCGCCGCGCTGGGCGGGCGGCCGTTCGGCGACGGCACGCCCCCCGGGCCGGTGGACCCCGCGGAGGCCGTACCGGCGGACCACGGTCCCGGGGCGGCGTGAGGCGCGTCAGACGACCGGACCGCCGAACGGGCCCATCCCGCCGTAGTACTTGCTGATCGCCAGCCGGTAGTCCGGGTCGCGCAGGTGGTTGTCGCGGTGGAATTCCGGAGCCGCCTTGATCTGGTCCTTGGTCCGGTCGACGTGGACCGTCCTTGCCTCCCGGTCCACCCCGGTGATGGTCCCGGCGGGGATCAGCACCTCCTTGCCGAAGATCCACACTCCGGTGTCGACCACGAGATAGGCGTCGGCTACCTCGCTCGAATGCCGGTCGACCTTGCCGATGTGCCCGTCGGCGGCTTCCACGCGGAACCCGGTCAGGTCCTCGCCCGTCGGGTGGACGATGCCGGAACGGTAAACCCACATGTCGTCGGTCATGTCACAACTCCTCTGTTTCGGCTCTACGGCAGAACACTTGCGTAAACGTCCGCTCAGACGGCGGCGGGCGGCGCTTCGGCGGTCCGACCCGGCAGATGGGAGCAGAGCCCGCCCGCGGTGGCCGTCGGAATGCGCAGCCGGCGCAGGAGGTCGCGGGTGGCGCGCAGCGTGAGCGTGCTGTGCCAGGCGATGTCCGGGTGGCAGGACCTCAGGTGCGACAGGGCCCTGGTGCCCAGGCCGGTGTCGCGCAGGCGACGGTCGATGTCGACGCCGGTGATCACTCCCTCGCCGCAGCGCGTGCAGATCCGGTAGTGGACCTGGCCGACGACCTTGCGGATGTGGACGAGCAGGAGGCATTCCTCGCCGGGGCCGGGATCGCCGGGGATGTGGGCGGGCAGGAAGTCGACCGCCCGGTAGGCGAAGATCCTGCGGCGCATCCGGCCGGTGGTCCGCCCGCGGCGGGAGTGCCTCGCATGTCGTCGGTGCATGAAGGTGCGTGTGCCCGGAAGGCTGCCGTTGATGCGGCAGGTCGTGCACGAATGCGGGCGAATGCGGGTGAATGAGGCCACATCCCACAGTGCCGGCCGGCCGGGAGATCCCCGGTCGGCCGGCGCTGGGATCCTTCGCGGCGCGGTCAGTTCCGCCGTGCCCGCCGTACCACGACGGCGGTGAGGGCCGCGGCGCCCACGAGCAGCGCGGCGGGGTGACGGCGCACGGTCTGCGCCGCACGGCGGGTCGTGCGGCGCGCCGGTTCGGGCGTGCTGTCGTGGAGTCTCGCAGCGGCGCCGGAGGCCGCTGCCGCGACCTGTTTTCCGGCGTGCACGGCCTTGTCCCGTACGGGCTCGGGAATCCGGGCCGTCAATTCGTTCGGCTTCTTCAGCTGATCGGTCATGGGTGTGCCTTTCCTTTTCCTTGACGTCGGCCGCGGAATTCGGCGGCCGCGGAAGTTCGGCGGCTCCGCTACCACCGGTACCAGCGGCCGCTGCCACCGGCCGGGCGGGCGACGAAGCCGAGCAGCCAGAGGACCAGGACCGCGATGGCGATCCACCAGAGGATCTTTGCCGCGAAGCCCAGGCCGAAGAGAAGCAGGACCAGGAGAAGGACGAGAAGCAGGGGGACCATGGATATCAACCTCCGAAGCACCGCTTGCCCTGGAATTCCGCAGCGACACGCACGACTGCGGATTCCACGGGCCCTCTACGGGCCTTCGTCGTACGTCCCCGCCTCCACTTCGAGCGCGAGCTGCTGGAGGACTTCGAGCGAGGAGACGTCCGTACGGCCGTCGTCGTGCACCATGGCCAGGCTCGTGAAGGCGAGGCTGAAACCGGAGACCATCGTGTGCAGGGCCGGACCGAGGGCCGCTGCGACCAGGCGGGCCACCTGCTGGGGGGAGGAATCGGCCGGGACGCTGATCGACGGCAGCATCTCGTTCAGCAGGTGCGTGACGATCCCCGCTGCCGCGCCGTCGTCGCCGTCGTCCGCCTCGTCCGCTTCCACCGCCCGGCGGATCTCCTGGGCTTCGGTGAGAATGCCGATGACTCGCTTGAGCACCTCTGCGCGTTCCATGGTCGGAGGGTAGCCCCGGGACCGGCCGGCCGATCCGGATCGCGCAGGAGGACCCGGGTCCCGCCCCGGGTCGTCCCCGGCCGGTACCCAGGTCCTCGGTGGCTCCTGCGCGCCGGGCTCAGCGGTCCCGCATGCGCCCGACCGCCTTCAGGGTCCGGACCGCCGTGCCCGCGAGGTGCGGGCGGTCGCGTACGAAGCGGCGGGCGGCGCGGACCGGTTCGCGGCTGAGCCAGTGCAGCGCGGCCCCCGGCCCGGGCCGGACGAGGGCTCCCTCGTGCACGGTCAGCTCCCTCGTCATCAGGGTGTTCTTGTACGCCGCCTCGCCCCGTCCGAGGTCGAGCAAGCCGATCCCGGCGGCCGCCGCAGCCTCGATCATCCGCAGGTAGAGGACGAGACCGGGTGAGAACTTGCCGAACGCCGGTTCGTAGGCGGGGAACCAGCAGGACAGGACGGTGCGCGAGCGGAGGCCGAAGTGCGCGGCGACGGGCCTGTCGGCCGCGTAGAGCACCGAGAGCAGGCCCGAGCAGTCGGGTGCGGTGGTGTCGGCGAGCTCGCGCACCAGGCCGGAGATCCACTCCTGGGCGAACCGGTCGCGCCGGCCCGTACGGCGGTACTGGGCGGACTTCCACCCCATGAGCGTGCGCAGGACCTCCGGATCGCGTTCGTCGAACACGAACCTCAGGGGGCCGACGTTCCGGCTCAGTCGGCGCTCCTGCGCGCGCGTGGACTTCAGGAACTTCCGCGACCGTGCGCGCAGCAGGTTCTCGTAGCCCGCGAAGCCGTCCGCGACGTCGATGACGGGCGACGCGAACTGCTCGACGGCATACGGGATGAAGAGGTCCTGGCCGTGTTCCAGGTGGTTGAACTCCCACACGCTCAGGGAGCAGGCGTGCAGCAGGCCCTGGGGGTCGAGGCGCACGTCGGGGCGCAGGACGGCGCCCTGGCAGTCGGAGACGCCCAGTCCGATCGCGCGGCCGCGGCCCCAGCGGTCGCGTTCGAACGGGAAGAAGCCGGCCGGCTCGCCGCCCTGGTGCACCACCGCGACCCTGGTGCCGGGCCGGACGCGGCCGACCGCCCGGCAGAACTGCGGGCTCATGAAGGGGTTGGCCACGGGCGCCGTCGCCGTCCGCAACTCGCTCCACAGGTCCAGGTCGCGGGGCGTCATGTCGCCGGGGTGCATCACGTCGATGCGGCTGTCGTTCACTCGGGCTCCTGGTGTGGCAACGGGGCTCACGCGGACAGACCGGTGCACCGGCCCGTACGCGTGGTGTGGCGCGGGCAGCCGGAGGGGCTGCCGGGCGCGTGGACGCCGGGGTGCCGTACGCCGCCGCCCGGTGAAGCGTCAGACGGCGGCGTACGGCTGTACCCGCGGGGGCCCACGGCGCACCACCGTGTCGGCGAGGAGCACTTCGCAGGGGAACACGTCGCCCTGGCTTCGGCGGAGCCAGACGGACCGCCCGGTGTCCCGTGAGCCGGTCGGGACGCTGCACGGGTGGAAGAGCCCGCGCAGGCGTACGGCCAAGGAGTCCAGCTCCTCCTGTACCGCGGTGAACAGGCAGGCGCAGGCGCGGTCGGCCGCGTGCAGGACCCCGGCCACGACGGGAGTCACGACGGGATAGGAGACGCCCCACGAACCCTCGAGGGACGAGGTGGCCCAGGAGACGTCCCCCTCGGCGAGGTGGACGAAGCACCAGCAGGCGGCGGCCTGGGCGACCACCATGGCGGCGAGGTCGTCCCTGAGCGAGCCCGGGCTCCCGGCCCGGGTGAGGGCGCCGGCGATCAGTCCCAGTGCGGCGAGCAGGCACCAGGTCGTGCTGGACGTGCCTCCGAGGACCAGGTGGTGGCCGACGGCTGCCAGTACCGTCGCGAGGAGGACGGACGAGGCAGCCCGTGCCGCTCCTCCGCCGGCCGCCGGAACGAGGCGGGAGAGGCGGGAAGGCGGAGCCGGGGGAGGAAGGACAGAGCACGCCGTCATGACGAGGTCCATCCTCGGCGAGGAGACGGGGCCTCCACCGCCGAATGAGGAGGCTCGCCCATCCGAACCTTCGAGCTAGAGGGCCTCCTTACGGGTGGGTGAAGAGGCGGCGGCGATGGGGTGGCCGTCCTCGTACGCCGGGGCGGGCTCCCGCGTCGTCCCGCCCCGCGCGTACCGCCGTACGTTCCGGTCCCCGGGTCCTGAGCCGGGTCCCGCCAGGGGTGTGTGAACCGTTTCGGCCGCCGGTTCGCACCCGGAACCGGAAGCTCCTCAAGCGTGCGGGTAGCCTGCTTGGCATTTGTCGGTCGGCCGCAGACGGCCGCTGTCGTGGCTCCGGCCGTGGCGGCCGCTGCCTGGAGCGAGTGAGGCGGGGGACGATGGCGAAGCATGCGGAAGCTGCTGCCGAGGGACCTGGAGCGGCCGTGGGCGAGCAGGATCTGCGGCAGTTGCTCGCGGGTTTGACGGCCGTCCGGGACGGCGACTTCGGCATCCGGCTCCCGGACGGGTCCGAGGGGCTGCTCGGAGAGATCGCCACCGTCTTCAACGGCATGCTCGACCAGCTGTCGCTCGTCACCTCCGAAGTGACCCGGGTGGCCCGCGAGGTGGGCACCGAGGGCACGCTCGGCGGGCAGGCGCGCGTCCCCGGCGTTTCCGGTACGTGGGCCGACCTGACCGACTCGGTGAACGCGATGGCGGGGAACCTCACGACGCAGGTGCGGGACATCGCGCAGGTGGCGACCGCGGTGGCGCGCGGAGACCTGTCGCAGAAGATCGACGTGGCGGCCAAGGGCGAGATCCTGGAGCTGAAGGAGACCGTCAACACGATGGTCGACCAGCTCTCCTCCTTCGCGGACGAGGTCACCCGGGTGGCCCGCGAGGTGGGCAGCGAGGGCCGGCTCGGCGGCCAGGCCGACGTCAAGGGCGTCTCCGGCACCTGGCGCGACCTGACCCATTCGGTCAACTTCATGGCGGGCAACCTCACCGACCAGGTCCGCAACATCGCCCAGGTGACGACGGCCGTCGCCAAGGGCGACCTGTCGCAGAAGATCACCGTCGACGCCCGCGGAGAGATCCTCGAGCTCAAGAACACCATCAACACGATGGTCGACCAGCTCTCCTCCTTCGCCGACGAAGTCACCCGCATGGCCCGCGAGGTGGGCAGCGAGGGCCGGCTCGGCGGCCAGGCCGACGTCAAGGGCGTCTCCGGCACCTGGCGCGACCTCACGGGCTCCGTCAACTCCATGGCCGACAACCTCACCGACCAGGTCCGCTCGATCGCGCAGGTCGCCACGGCCGTCGCGAAGGGCGACCTGTCGCAGAAGATCACCGTCGACGCCCGCGGAGAGATCCTCGAGCTGAAGGAGACCATCAACACGATGGTCGACCAGCTCTCCTCCTTCGCGGACGAAGTCACCCGCGTGGCCCGCGAGGTGGGGACCGAGGGCCGGCTCGGCGGCCAGGCGCGCGTCCCCAACGTGGCCGGCACGTGGAAGGACCTGACCGACAACGTCAACTCGATGGCGAACAACCTGACCGGACAGGTCCGCAACATCGCCCTGGTCACCACCGCCGTCGCCAACGGCGACCTGTCGAAGAAGATCGACGTCGACGCCCGCGGAGAGATCCTCGAACTCAAGACGACCATCAACACGATGGTCGACCAGCTCTCCTCCTTCGCCGCGGAAGTGACCCGCGTGGCCCGGGAGGTGGGAAGCGAGGGCCGGCTCGGCGGCCAGGCCGAGGTGGAGGGCGTGTCCGGCACCTGGAAGCGGCTGACGGAGAACGTCAACGAGCTGGCCGGCAACCTGACCCGGCAGGTGCGGGCCATCGGCGAGGTCGCCAGCGCCGTGGCCGAGGGCGACCTGACCCGCTCCATCACCGTGGACGCGTCGGGCGAGGTCGCCGAACTCAAGGACAACATCAACTCGATGGTCGGCTCCCTGCGCGAGACGACGCGGGCCAACCAGGAGCAGGACTGGCTCAAGTCGAACCTCGCCCGCTTCTCCGGCCTGATGCAGGGCCGGCGCGACCTGGCCGTGGTCGCCGAGCTCGTCATGGACGAGCTCGCCCCGCTGGTCGACGCGGGATACGGCGGCTTCTACCTCGCCGAGGAGACGGACGGGGCCACCTGGCTGACGCTGCTGGGCTCGTACGGGCGCCCTACGGATTCCCCCGACCCCGTCCGCTTCCGGCTCGGCGTCTCGCTGGTCGGCCAGGCGGCCCGCAGCCGGCGCGTCATCGCCACCGACAACGTGCCCGCCGGGTACCTCATCTCCTCGGGACTGGGCGAGGCGGCCCCGGCGAGCCTGATCGTGCTGCCGATCAGCGTGGAGGACCAGGTGCTCGGCGTGATCGAGCTGGCGGCGTTCACGCCGTTCACCTCCGTCCACCGGGACTTCCTGGAACAGCTGATGGAGACCATCGGCGCCAACGTCAGCACCATCATCGCCAACGCGCGCACCGACGAGCTGCTCGGCGAGTCCCAGCGCCTGACCGCCGAACTGCAGGCCCGGTCGGCGGAGTTGCAGATCCAGCAGGACGAACTCCAGCGTTCCAACGCCGAACTGGAGGAGAAGGCGGCGCTGCTGGCCTCGCAGAACAAGGACATCGAGACGAAGAACCTGGAGATCGAGCAGGCCCGTCAGGCGCTGGAGGAGCGCGCCCAGCAGCTGTCCCTCGCCTCGAAGTACAAGTCGGAGTTCCTGGCCAACATGAGCCACGAACTGCGCACTCCCCTCAACAGCCTGCTGATCCTGGCCCAGTTGCTCACGCAGAACCCGACGCGCAACCTGACCCCGAAGCAGGTCGAGTACGCCGGCATCATCCACTCCGCCGGCTCGGACCTGCTCCAGCTGATCAACGACATCCTGGACCTGTCCAAGGTCGAGGCCGGGAAGATGGACATCCACCCCGAGCGCGTGCCGCTGCGGCAGCTGCTCGACTACGTGGACGCCACCTTCCGCCCGCTGACCGGGCAGAAGAGCCTCGACTTCGAGATCTCGACCGCGCCCGGCGCCCCCGTCGACCTGCTCACGGACGACTCCCGGCTGCGGCAGGTCCTGCGCAACCTGCTGTCCAATGCCGTGAAGTTCACGGAGACGGGCCGGGTGGAGCTGCGCATCGAGCCCGCGGGCGCCGAGGAGCTGCCCGCCGGTGCGCAGGCAGGGGCCATGGTCGCCTTCCGGGTCAAGGACACCGGCATCGGCATCCCCGAACAGCAGCTGGAGACGATCTTCGCGGCGTTCCAGCAGGCGGACGGCACCACGAGCCGCAAGTACGGCGGAACCGGCCTGGGCCTGTCCATCAGCCGGGAGATCGCCCACCTCCTGGGCGGTGCCGTCACCGCCGGCAGCGTGGTGGGCGAAGGGTCCACCTTCACGCTCTACCTGCCGCTCACCGGGCCGGATCTCGCCGACCGGCCGCTCACGCCCCGCGTGCCCGCGCAGGCAGCGCCGCCCGCCGAGGCGGCGTCCGGGCAGCCGGAGCGGACCGCTGCGGCGGGCCCGCACCGGCGGCGGCTGCTCGTCATCGAGGAGCGGGCCAACGGCCTGCTGACCCTCGTCGCCGAGAGCGCCGCCAAGGACCTGACGGCGGGCAGGGCGCCGATGAGCTCCGACGACACCGTCGAAGTGGTCACCGCCGTCAGCCCCGAGGAGGCGGCCGCCGCCCTGGCGACCGACGCCGTGCACTGCATCGTGCTGGAACTGGGGCTGCCCGACAGCGCGGCCGACGACTTCCTGGAGGCGCTCGACGGGGACGCGGCCCTGTCGGGCCTGCCGGTGCTGGCCCACGAGAGCCGGCGGATGCCTCCGGCGCAGGAGGAGAGACTCCGGCGGCGGTCGACCAGCCAGCCCCTGGAAGTCATCTCCAGCCTGGACGAGCTGCGCGAACGGATCGCGCTGCACCTCACGGCGGACCAGCCCGGTGACGTGCTCCCCCTGGTGCGGGCCGACGAGCACGTGGCCGACCGGCACCGACCGGTCGACGAGGGCCTCGCGGGGCGCACCGTGCTCGTCGTCGACGACGACGCCCGCAACCTGTACGCGATCAGCGGCATCCTCGAACTGCACGGCGTCCGGGTCGTCCACGCGGAGAACGGCCTCAAGGGCATCGAGGCCCTGACGGCGACTCCCGCGATCGACCTGATCCTGATGGACGTGATGATGCCGGAGATGGACGGCTACACCGCGACCGCGCAGATCCGCAGCATGCCGCAGTACGCGGAGCTGCCGATCCTGACCGTGACCGCGAAGGCCATGCCGGGCGACCGCGAGAAGAGCTTCGCGGCGGGTGCCAGCGACTACGTCACCAAGCCGGTCGACGCCGGTGACCTCATCGCCCGCGTACGGCGGTGGCTCGTGCCGTAGGCGGTCCGGGCGCCGGGCGCCCACCGCCGCACCTGCCCGCCACACCCAAGGAGCCGGACCTCACGGTGAACAACTCCCAGCACTCGACAGGCCCGTACGACGCGGCCCGCGCGACCGGGCCCGCACTCGCGGGCGGCAGCGCAGGACCGCGCCCCTTCGTTCCCGCCCCCGCCCCCGCGACCGGCTCTCCGCCCGCCGGGGACGCCGCCGGGCAGGGGCAGGCGGCCGGCGCGGGCCTGCACGGCCCGGCCGGACGGCTCGCCGCCACCGTGTCGCGGCTGCGCGACGAGGTGCGCGCCGCACAGGAGGCTTTCGACGGCCGCGCGCTGGTCGAGATGGCCAAGGGCGTCCTCGTCGGACAGCTCGGCTGCAGCCCGACCGCCGCCGCCCAGCAGCTGACCTCGCTCGCGCAGCAGTCGCAGATCTCCCTGCTCGAGCTGTCGGTCGAGGTGATCAACCAGGCGGCGCGCGACCACGTCAGCGAGGTCGCCGAGGAGTTCCTGAAGCTGACCTCGCAGGACCGGCCCGGTCCCGGCGACGCGGACGGCACCAGCCGCTCGGCAGGGGCCACGGCGGTGCGGCTGCGCAGCGCCGAGAGCCGGCTGCTGGCCTCTTCCGACACCCAGTCGGTGGCGGCGGCCCTGCTGGAGACCGCCCTGCGGCCGCTGGGGGCGGCCGGGGTGGCGGTGTGGGTGGCGGGTCCGGACTCGTCGTTCACGCTGGCGGCCCAGGCCGGTTTCAGCGAGGAGGAGGCGGCCCGTTGGCGCTACGTACCACCGGAGGTGGCCACGTTCGGGCGGCTGGCGCTGACCGATCGCGGCCCGGCGTTCGTCTCGCGGCTGTCGGATGCCGGGCTTCCCTCGATCGGCCGGCAGCGGTACCCCGACGGCGGCCGGATCGCCGTGCCGGCCGGTACCGGCGGGCGCATCCAGGGCGTGGTGGAGGTGGTCTGGCCGCATCCGCTGGCACCCCAGCCGCACCAGGTCGTCCGGCAGATCGAGGCCCTCGCCGAACTGTGCGCCCACACGCTGGAGCACCCGGGGGCTGCGGACGAGGCCCCCGGGCCGCGGAACCGGCCCCCGCTGGCGGGTGCCGCAGAGCTCGTCGACCTGGCGGACAACCTGCACGATCCGGCGCTGATCCTGGCGCCCTACCGCGACTCGGCGGGCCGGCTGGCCGACTTCCGCATCCACCACGTCAACGCGCGGTTCGCCGACCCGGCCGGCCGGCCGCGCAGCTCGGTCAACGGCAGCCTCTTCCTGGAGGCCTATCCGCTGGCCGCGGACGACAACGGCCTCTTCGACAAGATCGAGCGGGTCCACGCGACCGGCGAGGCGTTCCGCACCCAGCGGCTGGCGCTGACCGCCATCGTGGACGAGGTTCCGCTGACGGCGGTCGCGGACGTCAGCATCAGCCGGCACGGCGACGCGGTGCTACTCATCTGGCGGATCGAGGACGAGGCGGCACGGCTGGCCAACCTGCTCCAGCACGCCCAGCGGCTGGGCCGCATCGGCGGCTTCGAGGAGAACGTCACCACCGGGCAGATCACCTGGAACGGCCAGCTGTTCGCGCTGTACGGGCTGCCCGGCGGCGCAGCGCCGGTGCCGCTGGAGCAACTGCCGCTCCACGCCCACCCGGACGACTCGATCGTCCTCAGCCGCTTCCTGCGCACCGTGCTGCACCACCACCGCGAGGCGGCTCTCGACTTCCGGCTGCAGCGCCCGGACGGCATCACCCGCCACATACGCGTCGTCGCCGAACCGGTCCTGGACGCGCAGGGTTCCCTGCACGCCATCCGGGGGGCGTACCAGGACATCTCATCCCAGCACTGGACGGAGGTCGCGCTCGCCGCGACCCGCGACCAGCTGGCCCACTCCGAGGCGGAATCCGCCGAGCAGGCTCGTCTCACGCTGCACCTGCAGCAGGCGATCATGCCGGCGGCCGAGCCCCTGGAGCTGCCCGGAATCCGCATCGCGGTGCGCTACCGGCCGGCCGAGTCGGAGGCGCTCGTCGGCGGCGACTGGTACGACGCGGTCGTCCTGCCCGACGATCGGATCCTGCTGTGCGTGGGCGACATCGCGGGTCATGGCATCGAGGCGGCGACCAGCATGGTCGTCCTCCGCAACGCGCTGCGGGGGCTCGCGGTCACCGGGGCGGGGCCCGCGCAGCTGCTGTCCTGGCTCAACGTCGTCGCCCACCACCTGACGGACCAGGTGACGGCGACCGCGGTCTGCGGGATCTACGACCCCGCCACGCGGTTGCTGCGCTGGGCCCGGGCCGGACACCTGCCCCCCGTGCTGATCCGCAAGGACGACGCGGAGGCCTTCCCTCTCCTGCCGGGGCTGCTGCTCGGCGCGCTTCCCGACGCGGCGTTCGAGGAGGGCGAGGCACTGCTGGAGCCCGAGGACACGCTGCTGATGTACACCGACGGGCTGGTGGAGCGGCGGGACGCCAGTGTCACGGACTCGCTGAACCAGCTGATCGCCCTGGCCGGGAAGCACGCGCCCAGTCTGGAGACCCGGCTCGACCGGCTCCTGACGCACAGCAGGTCCGACACGGACGACGACACGTGCCTCATCGGCGTCCAGGTCGTGTGAGGAGTTCCGGCGGGCCCCGGGGTCGGGCCCGGAGCCGGGATCAGTCGGAGCGCCGGGATCGGTCCGGGCTCGGCGCCGCGGCCCGGCCGTGCGCGGGCGGCGGCGGGCCGTTGCCCGTGCCGGGCCAGGTGACGGTCGCCGTGATCTGCTTGCCCTCGGGGCCCGCGCACACCTCGACGCGGGAGGTCAGGCGCTGGATCAGCGGCCAGCCGAACCCGCCGGGCTGCCAGGCGGGGGACGAGGCGTCGACGGGGGCGTCCGGGCTGCCGTCACCGACCGCCACGGTGACGCTCCGTCCGGATGCGGCCAGCCGGAAGCCCGTCACCCCGCCGGCGTGGCGCTGGGCGTTGGTGACCAGCTCGGTGACGACGAGCAGCAGCGCGTCGGCCTCGGCTCCGCCCGCCAGGCCGCGGGCGGCCAGGAAGTCGCGTACCTGCGCGCGCGCCGTCGCAGCCGTCGGCCCTCCCGGTGCCGCAGCCGGCGTCACCTTCGGAGCCTTCTCCATCCCCGCACACCTTTCCCGCCGCGCAGACCTGGTCCTGATCCAGCCTACGGCGTGGAACCACGGTGGGGTCAGGGGCATTCGGCACACCTCCGGCACGCGCCGGCTCCTCTCCCCCCGCGCTCCGGGGTGTTCCGTACGTCCGTCCCGCAGGTCCCTCGCGTACGTCCGTCGCACGCGTGTCGTCCCGCGCGTCCGTGGCTCGTATGGCCGGAACACGCGCTCCGAAACCCGTTCGTGCGGGCCTGCGCGCGGTGGATGTCCCCGGTCGCACGGGGTACACGAGGTGTGACGATGTCAGGCGAAGGGCCAGGTGAGGGCATTGGCAGTGCGCGCGGTGGGCTGGGCCCACTCGTTTCCGGTGGCGAACGGCGTACGGGCGGCCCGTGAGTGGACCGCCGAG
Organism: Streptomyces sp. NPDC037401; assembly: GCF_055602345.1. Taxonomy (NCBI): domain Bacteria; kingdom Bacillati; phylum Actinomycetota; class Actinomycetes; order Kitasatosporales; family Streptomycetaceae; genus Streptomyces; species Streptomyces sp. NPDC037401. The sequence continues at coordinate 2,763 of NZ_JBVJWO010000017.1, read as the reverse complement.
CACCTGTCGGCCCTGGCCTGGACCCGCGGGGCCCCGGACACGGCCCACTCCGTCCTGCTGACGGTGTCCGAGCTGGTGACCAACGCCCACGTGCACGCGGCGAGCACGGCCCATCTGGTCCTCACGTGGGACGGCTGCTGCCTGCACGTGAGCGTCGCGGACTCCGATCCCCGGCTGCCGCGGCCGCGGGAGGCGGACGCGGGGGCGACGTCGGGGCGCGGCCTGGGGATCGTCGACGCGCTCGCGGACGCGGTCGACGTGCATTCCTTCCACGGCGGCAAGGCGATCACCGCGTGTTTCCGCCCGCCCGGAGCGGCCGATCCGCACGGCGGGACGCCGTGACGGGCGCGGGCCCGGCGGGCGGAGTCACCGGTCGCGGGGTGCGGGCACGGCCGGTGACGTGGCGATGCGCGGCAGGGCGTACGGGTGCTTCTCGGCGAGCCAGGCGACCAGTTGCTCGCGCACGGCGCAGCGGGCGGTCCACAGGTCGTCGGCGTCCTTCGCGGTGACGATCGCCCGGACGAGGACGGTGGTGGGGGTGGTGTCGGTGACCGCGAGGTCCCAGCCGCGGCCGTCCCAGGCCTCGCAGCCGTCCAGGATCTCCCTGAGCTTGTCGCGCATCAGGCCGAAGGGGGCGGCGTGGTCGCAGTGGAGGAAGACCGTGCCGGTCATCTGGATGCCGCCGCGCGACCAGTTCTCGAAGGGGCGCGAGGTGAAGTAGGAGACGGGCATGGTGATCCGGCGCTCGTCCCAGGTGCGGACGGCCAGGAAGGTGAGCGTCACTTCTTCGACCACGCCCCACTCTCCGTCGACGACGACGGTGTCGCCGATGCGCACCATGTCGCCGAACGCGATCTGGAACCCGGCGAAGAGGTTGCCGAGGGTGGACTGCGCGGCCACGCCGGCAACGACGCCGATGATGCCGGCCGAGGCGAGCAGGGAGGTGCCGACGGCGCGGAAGTCGGGGAAGGTGAGCAGCATCGCGGCTGCCGCGACGACGGCGACGACGGCGGTGACGATCCGCATGATGAGCGTCACCTGCGTACGGACCCGCCGGACCCGGGACGGGTCGCGGCTGCCGGTCGCGTACCGGGCGTAGGAGGACTCCACCACGGCGGACGTGACGTGGACGACCAGCCACGCGCTCGCGCCGATCAGAGTGAGTGACAGGCCCCGGCCCACGGCCTGTTCGTGCTCCCGCAGCGGCTCCCACGCGATCTGCCGGTACGACGCGCGGAGCAGCACCGCCAGCAGGAGCACGCGCACCGACCAGCCGCAACGGCGCAGCAGGCTCCACAGGGGCGTTTCGGGGTGTCGGGCGTCGGCGCGCCGCAGCAGGAGGTCGGCGAGCCAGCCGACGGTGAGGGTGAGGAGGACCGAGCCGCCCATGACGGTCAGCAGGCGGAGAAGGCTGTTCATGACACCTCGCATGGTCGGTAAGGGAACGGGATCCGTGCGCGGGTGCCCGACGAGCCTGCGGGCAAACGGAAGTCGGCGGCGGGGCCGCAGGGAGGCGGCGCCCTCGCCGTCCCGCTCCCGTTTTCCGTCTCACATCGCGGACAACTGGCGCCCCTAGTGACCGATTTAGCGCATATATGGCGATATCTGCACGTGGCCTGGGTCACCCGTGGGCAAGGAATCGGCGGGGAGCCGTGTAGGCACCCGGATGGGGGGCAGGGGGCTCGGGAAGCCATTCATCGCCGGGAGGAAAGGCCTGACCATGACCCGCTCCGCAGCAGTTGCCCCGACCGTCCGACCGACCGAGGCCGAGGCCGCCCCGGAAGCGTGCCCCGCAGCAGCGGGGGCCGCCGGCCTGCCCGGAGAACTGCCGAAGATCACCGAGGCCCGTGAGATGGCCCCGGCCGACGCGCGGGAGCTGTCGAAGACGTTCTTGCTGCGGCTGCGCTCCCTGGAGGAGGGCACCCGCGAGTACCAGTACGTCCGCAACACCCTGGTGGAGATGAACATCTCGCTGGTCCACTACGCGGCGCGGCGCTTCCGGGCGCGCACCGCCGGCGGCCGGGCGGAGATGGACGACATCATCCAGGTGGGCACGATCGGCCTGATCAAGGCGATCGACCGGTTCGACACCGACCGCGGCGTCGAATTCGTCACCCTCGCCGTACCGTTCATCACCGGCGAGATCAAGCGGTACTTCCGCGACACCACGTGGGCCGTGCACGTGCCGCGCCGGCTCCAGGAGCTGCGCGTCGAACTGGCCAAGAGCCAGCAGTCGCTGACCGACCTGTTCGGCCGGGCGCCCACCGTCAAGGAGCTCGCCGAAGACCTGGGCCTCACCACGGAGGAGGTACTGGAAGGCCTGGTCGCCGCCAACGGCTACGCCACGGACTCGCTCGACGCGAACGCCGACTCCGCGGAGCACGCGGCGCCGTCGCGCTCCCGCGGCCGCTCCCTCGCGGACACGATCGGCGAAGTGGATCCCGCCATGGAGCTCTTCGAGGAGTTCCACACCCTCGCGCCGCTGCTCGCAGAGCTCGACGAGCGCGACCGTCGCATCCTGCGGATGAGGTTCGGGGAGGAGAAGACGCAGGCCGAGATCGGGGCGGTGCTCGGCATCTCCCAGATGCAGGTCTCCCGGCTGCTCTCCCGCACCCTGGTGCGGCTGCGGGGCGGCATGCTGGCATCGTGACCACAGGCGGGCACCGGGCCCGGGGGGGGGGGGGGGGGGGGGGGGGGGGGGGGGGGGGGGGGGGGGGGGGGGGGGGGGGGGGGGGGGGGGGGGGGGGGGGGGGGGGGGGGGGG
>NZ_JBVJWO010000016.1:119937-194333 GCF_055602345.1 Streptomyces sp. NPDC037401 | reverse complement strand
TAGTGGTCTTCGCAGCCGGGGCCCCTCGGCCCGCCGCCGGTCCGAAGGGGATCTGCCCAGCTCAGGGCCCTAAGAGGGGGATAAATGGGGCACCCTCGAGGACTACTATGCCAGTTCGTATGTGATCTGGGCCCTATGGGGCGAGTCACCCCGGGGGCGCCCGAATCTCACCGAGTGTCACGGTTTATGCACCATGGAGAGGCGCACCCGGACGGCGCAATCACTCAGGAATCAAAGGAAATAGGCGGATCGGAGTCTGCATTCCTTGTCCGGATGGCCGGTGGCATGAAGACCGCCGTGGTGCCCGCCCTGCCCAGTTGCTGCCGCCGTAGTACAGGTCGGCGTTTCCCGTGCCGCCGCTACTGGTGACGGTCAGTTGCTTGACGCCTGCCGGCAGGTACACGAAGTGGTAGCTGTAGTTGCCGGTGGTGGCCGCGAGACCGTCCCGGCGGCAGTTCTTGTCGAACTGACGGGGGTCGCTGTCGGTGCACAGCGGGGTGGACGGGGCCTCCGGCGGGGGGCCGCAGTCGTTGGTCGCGCAGGCGGTCGTCAGCCAGGTGGCGAAGCCGGCGTCGTAGCGGGTGCCGATGGTCTGCTTGAGGAAGGTGCGGGCACCGTTCCAGTCACCGGCGCGGTACTTGCCGAGTACGGTCTCGACGTCGGCAGGGTGCGCCTGGAGCATGTGGCGGACCGTGAGGAACCCCCAGCGGTAGACCCGGTTCGAGTTGACCTCGGGGTCCCCGTCCTGGTTGTACACGGTGTCGAACAGGTCGCTGAGCCTGTACGTCTTCTTGCCGGCCTCGCCGATCGCGTCGGCGTTGCGCTCGCCCCGGTAGCCGTACGAGATGTTCTCGGCGATGCCCTCGACCCACCGGATGGTCGGCGTGGTCAGGCCGGCCTCGAAATCGCCGGCCGTGTTGTGGCGGCCGTCGAGGCAGTGGGTGTACTCGTGGTTGAGGTTCCAGATCTGGAAGTCCGGGCGCAGCCAGTGCGTCTCGTGGGCGATGAAGCGGGCCTGGTTGCCGGGGGCGGCCGGGTTGCCCTCCTCTTGTGGGGGCCTCCGGGGCGGTTGTGGCCACGTGCGAAACCGAAACGTTGTCAACTGCCGGCTCTGGATCTCCGCCGACTCCCGCATCCGGCGCACGGCTTATCGACGGGTGCATCCGGCACGGGCCCCGGCTCTTCCTCCAGCCCTGATAGGACCTCAGAGTCCCCCGTGAGTGGCGGAGTTGATGTCACGGGCACGGGACCTCGTGGTTTCGTGGCTGACAGATCATCCGGGAGGTGCCTATGATGCCGGTGATGAAGAACTTCTCCTCTTCCGGAATGGGGGAATCGTCCGCGCAAGGTGAGTGCTGATGGCACTTCACTTCGCGGAACCGATTCCCGCCCGCCTGCTGATGTGGCAGCGCGTACGCGAGTACGCCGTGCCACCGTCCATGATCGAGAACGCGACCGCGCGCCGTATGGCCGGTGACTGGGCCGGAGCCTGCGCCGTCGCCCGGATCGACGTCGATCTCGATCTGCGCGCCGTGCGCGACCGCCACGGCACCGACCTCGTCACCCGCCTCCGGGCCGATCTGCGCCGGCTGGCGCCCGATCTGCTGCGCTGGCACATGCCCCGGATCGCCCCCGACGGGCGGCTCCGGCCCGGCCTCACCCTTTCGCTGGCCCGCTACGGCGGACCGGGCCCTGCGACACCGCAGCTCGTTGTGCGGACCCCGCCGGCCTGGGCGGACGCCGGCCAGCGGATGTCCCTGGAGCTCTGGGAGGAGTCCCGGGACGGAACACCCGGGCACCATCCGCACCCGCACCCCGACCGGCGCTTCCGGCTCGACCTGCACCGCCACCTCTGGGACGGCACGCGCAGCGCCGAACTGGCGAAGAGGTGCGCCGCGGACGCACCGTACCGGCCTGCCGGCCACGGCCTCTCGTGGCCGCCGGACCACTGGGCCGCCGAGGCGGAGCTGCTCCTGCAGGCCGAGGGCCGCCCTCGCGGGTCCCTCACCGTGCGGCTCGGTGCGCGCAGCCACCTCGTGCTCGAACTCGTCGCCCCCGACGACAGTCATGTCCCGGCCCTCCGCCGGGCACGGGAGGTGCTGCCGCCGCAGGAGATCGCGGCGCTCCCGGCGCTGCCGGAGGCCGCGGCGCGGACGCTTCCGGACCTGGAGCTGCTGCGGGCCGGCCTGCTCCGCGCCGAACGGCTGCACCCACTGGTCGCGTCGGCGCTGTCGGCCTCCGGACTCGCGGGTCCTTCGGGCTCGTCGGAAGCCGCGAGGCCGGGGGCGGCAGCCGGTCCCGGCCGGGGCGCGGTTCCGGCCTCCGCTCCGGTGACGGTGTCCCGCCCCGGAACGCCCTCGTCCGGCGCGGCCCCCGGATCCACGGATCCGCACCGGATCGAGTGCCTGGGGGAGGTCCACCGGATCGCGCTGCGCAACGGGGTGCTGACCGCGGTCGACCACGACCCGGCCCAACTGGCCCGTGAGGAACTGCTCATGGCGCTCGGGGGGCCGGGGCTGCCCTGCCTGCGGGCGATCGACACGGTGCACCGCAGCCCCGATGCGCTGCCCGCGGTCCGTGAGCGGCTCGGCCACGGGGACGTGGCCGGGGCCCTGGCCGTGGTGGAAGGGCTGCTCGGTCCCGGAGCGGTCCTGCGCGAAGGGCCCCTGCGGGACGCCCTGGAGACTGCGGTGGCCGGCCGCCTCGACCACGGGCTCTTCCGCTCGGGGCTGGTACCGGTGCACCCGGCCTCGGTTGCGGTGGGGGACACCGGCCACCGGCCACGGCCGGACCGCCGTCTGCCGCGGGAGTTGCTCCGCAAGCACGGCAGCCGTGCCCGTCCCCGGACCGGCCTGCAGAGCTGAAGCCCCGCAGGGCCCGCCGTCCGGGGGCCGGTTGGCCGAACGGCCTCAGACCGGCCCGGCCTCAGACCGGCCCGGCCTCAGACCGACCCCGCTTCACACCGACCCCGCCCCCGGGCCGCCCTCGTCCCCGGGCGGCCGAACCCTGATATCGCGCGCCTGCCTGCCCCAGGCAGGCCGACTCCGGTGGCCGAGCAGCTCGCCGCCGCCCGCTCGACCCTGCTGAGCGGACGCCCGGCTCGCCGCCCCGAATCCCCACCGCGTACCGCGCGTACCGCGCCGTACGCCGCTGAACGACGACGACATCCAGGACGGGCCTCCCGTCCGCGAACCCACCCAGGTGATGCCCGTGACCTCCAGCACCATCCTCGCCATGCCCGCACCGCTCCCGGCCGACCCCACCCAGCTCGCCCTCTCCGAAGACCTCCTGGCCCTCTTGCGCACGACCACCACCGAGCCGCGCCCCGACGAGCAGCTGGAGGCGCTCACCCTGGCCGTCGCGGCGGACCTGCCCGTACTGCTCTGGGGTGAGCCCGGCATCGGCAAGACCGCCGCGCTGACCCAGCTCGCTGCCTCCCTCGGCCTGCCGCTGACGACGGTGATCGCCAGCGTCCACGAGCCGACCGACTTCTCCGGGCTGCCCATCGTGGGCGAGGACCCGGCGGCGAACGGGGTGCCCATGGCCCCGCCGCAGTGGGCCGTGGAGCTGGTGCGCGCCGGGCGGGGGCTGCTCTTCCTGGACGAGCTGTCCACCGCCACCCCGGCCGTCCAGGCCGCGCTGCTGCGGGTCGTCCTCGAGCGGAAGGTCGGCGCGCTGCAACTGCCGCCCGGTGTACGGATCGTGGCCGCCGCCAATCCGCGCGCGTCCGCTGCGGACGGCTGGGAGCTGAGCCCGCCGCTGGCGAACCGGTTCGTGCACCTGTACTGGGTGCACGACCGGGACGTGGTGGTGCGCGGTCTCGGCGGGGTCTGGCCGCGTGCGGAGCTGCCCCGGCTGGACCCCGAGGGGCTGCCGGACGCGGTGGCGTTCGCCCGTCGCGCGGTGTGCGGCTTCCTGAGCGCCCGGCCGACACTGATCCACCGGCTGCCGACTACCGAGACGCGGCGCGGTGGCGCCTGGCCCTCGCCCCGCAGCTGGGAGGCGGCGATGACCCTGCTCGCCTTCGGCACGGCGGCTTCCGTCTCCCGGGACGTGCTGGCGCTGCTGGTCCGGGGTGCGGTCGGGGACGGGCCCGGCCTCGAACTGCTGGCCCACATCGACCGGATGGAGCTGCCCGACCCGGACTTGCTGCTGGCCGATCCGGCCGCCGCCGAACTGCCGGAGCGCGGCGACCTGCGCCAGGCGGCGCTGGAAGCGGTGGTGGCCGCCGTCGGGGCGCGCCCGGAACGGGAGCGCTGGGAGGCGGGCTGGGCGGTGCTGGTCAGGGCGCTGGAGACCGGCGCACCGGATCTCCTGGTCGGACCGGCGAAGGCGCTGGCCGCGCTGCGGCGCGACGGCTGGGAGGTCCCGGAGGCGGTGGAGCGGCTCGCCGCGGTGGTCGGCCTCGCCCGGCGGGCGGAGGACTCGGTGGCCCGCACTGCCGCGGCCGCCGGAGCCAAGAGCACGACCGGTGGGCGCGCATGACCGGGGCCCTGAAGAAGCCGATGCCGCGCCCACTGCCGCGCCCGATGTCGCCGCCCCCGCCTCCGCGGCCGGTGCGGGCCGCCGTCCCCGGGCCGCCGGCCGGCCCCGTCATCCCTCTGGACATGGACAAGCTGCTGGCCGCCCGGCTGCACGCGGTCGCGGTCCGCCCGTACCTCGCCGGTGCGCTCTTCGCGCTGCACGTGGTGGAGGACCGGTCCGTGCCGACCATGGCGGTGGACGCGTACTGGCGCTGCTACGTCTCCCCGTACTTCGTGGCGAGCACACCGCTGGAGGAGCTGGCGGGCGTCTGGGTGCACGAGGTCTCCCACCTGCTCCGGGACCATCACGGGCGGAGCGAGCGGTACGCGCGTGAGCACGGGGAACGAGGTCCGGGGCAGCGGCTGCGGCAGAACGTCGCGGCCGACTTCGAGATCAACGACGACATCTACGGCGACGGCCTGGCGATGCCGGCGGGGGCGGTGCGCCCGGCGATGCTGGGCCTGCCCGACGGGCTGCTGATGGAGGAGTACCTGCGGCGGTTCTCGATGGCGGGCCGCACTCCGCGGCTGGCCTGGCTGGACTGCGGCAGCGGTGCCGACGGGCACGCGCGGCCCTGGGAGCTGGGGCCCGAGGGGGCGCACGGGCTGAGCCGGCAGCAGCGGGACGCCGTGCGCTTCCGGGTGGCCGACGCGATCACCGGCCGGCCGGGGGAGGCTCCGGAGGGGTGGCGGCGGTGGGCGGACGAGGCGTTCCACCCTCCGCAGCCGTGGCGGCAGTTGCTCGGCGCGGCGGTCCGCGCGGCCGCGGGCGCGCCGGGGGCGGGTGAGGACCACAGCTACCGGCGCCCGTCCCGCCGCTCCGCCGGAGTCCCCGGCGTCGTGCTGCCGAGCCTGCGCCGGATGCCGCCCCGGGTATGCGTCGTGATCGACACCTCCGGGTCGGTGAGCGACGCCGAGCTGGGCAGCGCGCTGCTGGAGGTGGCGGCGATCTCGCGGGCGGTGGGCGGGCGGCGCGACCTGGTCTCGGTGATCTCCTGCGACGCGGCGGCGGGGGTCGCCGTACCGCTGTGCCGTGCCGAGAACCTCGAACTGATCGGCGGCGGCGGTACGGACCTGCGGTCCGGCTTCGCCCGGGCGCTCCGGTCCCGTCCCCGCCCGGACGTGATCGTCGCCCTGACGGACGGACAGACGCCCTGGCCCTCGGCGCAGCCGCCCTGCCGCACGGTCGTCGGCCTCTTCCCCCGTCCCGCCCGAGCCGTGACCGAGGACGACCCGGACTACACCCCCGAGGCCCCGCCCGCCTGGGCGCGCGTCGTCCCCATCGGCTGAGCGAGCGGACCGGAGCGCCTGCCGTCGGCCTCGGGGGGCCGGGCGGTGACGAGTGTTCCCGGAGTCAGCCCGTGGTGGCCTCTGTGGCCGCTGCGGCTTCCCGGGCGATCCGTTCGAACTGGGCGCCCATGGCCTCGGCCAGCGCCTGGGCGGCGGTGAGGGGGCGGACCATGACGGTGAACTCGTCGATCCGTCCCTCGTCGTCGAAGTGGAGGAAGTCGCAGCCCTGGATCTGCTTGCCGGCCACGGTGGCGGTGAAGACGAGAGCGTGGTCGCGGCTGTCGGGGTTCCCGATCTCGCGGACGTACCGGAAGTCCTCGAAGACGCGCATCACCGCGCGCAGGATCGCCGCGGTGACGGGCTTCCCGGCGTACGGCTTGAAAGCCACCGGGCTTGTGAAGACGACCTCGTCGGCGAGGAGTTCCTCGATCGCGGCGACGTCCCGGTTCTCGACGGCGGTGCGGAACGGGTGCACGGGTCCCCCTGTTTTTGCAACAAGTTGAATAATGCCTTCAGAGGGTAGGCCGCCGGACCCGATCGGCCAAGCCCCCCTGCCCACGGCTTCACGGCGGGCCGCGGTCGCGGCCTGCACCGGATGGGGCCGGTCCACGTGGACGACGCGCAGCGCCGCCAGTACGACGACACCGGCGGCCGGCCCGGATTCGTCGCGCTGGAGTTGAGCTGCCTGCCGACAAGCTGACAGACCCGGGCACGCCCCGTTCCGATCGCTGCTGGAGGGCATTCCGCTGGCAGTCCGACCATGTCGAACGGTCGCGTTCCCTCGACGAACCGCCGCCGGGGCCGCTCGTCGTGATCGAGGCCGAACGGATCGTCTACACCGAGCACTGGCTGCGGCGCGAGGGCTTCGCACCGCGTCGGTTCTGGACCGGAGCGGGCAGCTAGGCGGGGTCTCCTGACCGGCTTGCGGGGCCGGCCGGCCGGCCCTGTGGGGGTGGATCTCCGGGGTGATCCACCCCCACAGGTCATGGACGCCGGCGTCGACGGCGCGTTCGGCCACCGCCGAGGCGGTGTGCGCGGGCGAGGGCGTGCGGACCGAGGAGGTCCTCGGCCTGCTCGGACGGCTGGTCGACCGTTCCCTGGTCGTCCACCGCAACGGCCGCTACCGGCTGCTGGAGTCGGTCGCGGCCTACTGCCTGGAGCGGCTCGTCGAGTCGGGCGACGAACAGCGGGTGCGCGACCGCCACCTCACCTGCTACGTCGACTTCGCCGAACATGCCGATCCCCGGCTGCGGGGCCACCAGCAGCGGCTCTGGCTGGAGCGCATGGACGCCGAGGCCGCCAATCTGCGCGCTGCCCTCACGCACGCCGTCCGGAGGGACAGCGCGGATACGGCGCTTAGGCTGGTGAACGCAACCGCCTGGTTCTGGTTCCTGCGGGGCCGCTTCGCCGAAGGCGCGCTCACTCGACCTCGCCCTGTCGACCGGGGGCGACCCCGGGCTGCGGACAGCGGCCGCGCATGGCGGGCCGGCATGTCGCTGTTGCTCCTCGAGATCCACCCCGCCGCGATGGACTTCGGCACCTGGCTGGAGCGAACCGGTGCGTCCCGGATCGCCGCGTTCCCGGACTCCGCGCGCACCGCAGGGCAGGACGCGTGATCGCCTGCCGCCACGGCCTCGGGCGCATCGGGATCTGGGCGGGGGACTTCGACCGCCTCTCCGCACCCGCGGTCCGCAACGCAGCCGCCGTGATCGAAGACCTCGGCTACGGCACCCCGTGGTTCCCCGGGACCACGGGACGGGAGGCCATGGCACAGGCCGCGATCCTCCTGTCGGCCCCCCGGCGCATGACCCTGGCCGTCGGCTTGACCGCCACCCCCGGTTCCCCCCCGCACGGCAGTGGGAACAACGACCGCGCGACGCCTCCCCGCATCGGCCGCGGTGCTGTGCGCAACGGGCTTGCTCACACAGTGATCGCGTTCAGGGCGGCGGTCCGGACCTTGGGATCGGGTGCGTACTCGGCCCAGGCCCCCGCCAGTCTGCGCACCGCTTCCGACAGCACGTCCGGCGGCAGCAGGAAGTGCAGTCGCAGCATGCGCGTGCTGCCGCCGAGGGCATCCATCGCCGAGCCGGGCAGCACGGCCACCCGGTGGCGCAGCGCGACCTGCGCGAAGGCGACCCCGTCGCCGCACGGGAGCCGTACCCACAGCGTCTGGCCGCCCCCGGCCGGCGGGCAGCTCCACGAGGGCAGCCGGCGGGCGAGCTCTGCGCGCAGCCGGTCGTGGCCTGCCCGCAGCTCCTGCACCCGGCGGCGCAGCAGCGGCCCGTAGCCGTCCAGCAGCCGGACTGCGACCAGCTGCGCCGGAACGTCGCTGCCCAGATCATGGATGGCCTTCAGCCGGGCCAGCCGGGCCACCAGCGGGGCCGGCCCCCGGACCCAGCCGATCCGCAGGCCGGCCCAGACCGCCTTGCTGAGCGAGCCGACGCTGATCACCTCGGAGCCGTACGAGGACAGCGGCGGCTGTTCCGGGACGTCGCCGAAGCCGAGATCGGTGAGCACCTCGTCGTCGACCAGCGTCACCCTGAACGCCTCCGCCGCCTCCACCAGGCGCCGCGCAGGCATCGGGGGCAGGACGGCGCCCGTCGGATTGTGGAAGCGCGGGTTCACGTAGGCGAGGGCGGGGCGGTGACGTTTCATCACCCGGACCGCCTCCGCGACGTCGAGACCTTCCGGCCCCACCCGAACCGGATACGGCACCGCCGCCGCCTCCCGGAACAGGTCGAGCGCACCGGGGTAGGTCGGCGCCTCCACGAGTACCCCGTCACCGGGCGCGAGCAGCAGCCGGGTGAGCAGGGCGATGGCCTGCTGGGCGCCGTTGGTGATCAGGACCTGCGCCGCGGAGGTCGGCACGCCCCGCCGCTCGTAGCGCCGCGCGACCGCCTCGCGCAGGGCGGGCAGGCCGGCCGGGTGGTAGCCCATGTCGTCGCCCGGGAGTACGAGCCGCCCGTACGCCTCGGAGAGTTCGGGCGGTGGGCCGACGGGCGCGGCGCAGCTCAGGAGGATCACACCGTCCTGGCCGGACGGCTCGAGGAGGTGCAGGAACATCGGGTTGGAGGTCTCCGTCACCCGCGTTTCCGCCGGCGCGAGGACCGCCGGTGCCACGCGCGTACCACTGCCCTGACGGCGTACCAGACGCCCTTCCTGGCGCAGCGTCTCGTACGCCGACACCACCGTCGTGCGCCCCACCGCGAGCGCGGCGGCCAGCCGCCGGTCCGGCGGCAGCGGGGTGCCCGGCGGTAGCAGGCCCTCGTCGGCCAACTGCCGTATCCGGGCGGCAAGGAGGAGGTACAGCGGCCCCCGGCCGGCCGACCAGCGGCCGAGCCGTGCGACGAGGTCGTCCAGCGTGATTGGCTCCATCGGCAGACCAATCTGCCGGGATTGGCCCTGTGTCCGCAAGCCCCCCGTCCGCAGACTGGACGTCATGAGCGCCGACATGCACGCTTCCGTTGCCCCGCACCCTTCCCCCGATGCGCGGCCCTGCGCCGACCCGCGACCCCCGGCCGCGGCTCATCGCCCCGAGACCCTCGCCGTCCACTCCCCGCAGCCGGAGATCCGGGGCAGCAGGCCGCTCGGCACCCCGCTCCACCAAGGGCACGTCTTCGCGTTCGAGACCGCCGAAGCCATGGCGGAGGCCTTCCACTCGACCGACACCTTCGTCTACAGCCGTATGGGCAACCCCACCGTCCGCGCCCTGGAGACCGCCGTCGCCCGCCTGGAGGGCGGTGCGGCTGCGCTCTCCTACGCCTCCGGGATGGGCGCCATCAACGGCGTCCTGCTCGGACTGCTCGCCAGCGGCGGCCACATGGTCGCCCAGCGCTGCCTGTACGGCGGCACGTACGCCCTGCTCGCCGACCTCACCGCCCGCTGGGGCGTCGAAGTCACCTACGTTTCCGGCACCGACCCCGACGAGGTGCGGGCCGCGCTGCGCCCCGAGACCCGGCTCCTCTACCTGGAGACCATCGCCAACCCGACCACCCGGGTCTCCGACCTGCCCGCCCTGATCGACGCTGCCCGCGAGGCGGGTGTCCCGACCGCCGTCGACAACACCTTCGCCTCGCCGCTGCTGTGCCGGCCGATCGAGTACGGCGCCGACATCGTCGTGCACTCGGCGACCAAGTACCTCGCCGGCCACGCCGACGTCCTCGGCGGCATCGCCGTCTTCAAGGACGAGGAGTTGTACCGCCGCATCCGCCATTACGCCGTCGAGCAGGGCGCCACCACCGACCCGTTTGCCGCCTGGCTGACCCTGCGCGGCCTGCAGACGCTGCCGCTGCGCATCGAGCGGCAGTGTGCCAACGCCGCAGAGCTCGCCGCGCGGCTCGCCGCCCACCCGGCGGTCGCCGCCGTCCGCCACCCCGCCCTTGCGTCGCACCCCGACCACGAGGTGGCGGCGCGGTTGCTGCCCCGGGGCGGCGGCGGGGTCGTCTCCTTCGACCTCGCGGGCGGCCGCGAGGCCGGCCGGATCTTCGTCGAGGCGGTCCGGGTGGCCTCGCTCAGCGCCTCGCTCGGCGACGTGAAGACCCTCGTCATGCACCCGGCATCCACCTCCCACCGCCAGCTCGACGCCGAGGCTCTCGCAGCGGCGGGCATCGGCCCGGGGACGGTCCGCGTCTCGGTCGGAATCGAGCACGTCGAGGACCTGTGGCAGGACCTGGAGCAGGCCTTGGACAAGGCCCTGTAGGGCCGGTGGTCCCGGGGCCTGTCTCGCGTGTCAGGTCCGCAGGAGTCCGACGGTGTCTTGTCGATCACGCCCGGCGGCGCGAGCCCGGCGTGGGCGACGAGGCACCCCCGAGGAAGTGGGATCGTGGATCCACCTGGTTTCGGGCCGGAACGGACATCGCCGAGATTCCACGAACAGTGCAATTCAGCCTTTGTGGGAGTGTTTCAGGTTTGTGACCAGCACCACGGGAAGGTTTCCACGGCTTGCCCCGTGCCGCCACGGTCCTCCGGGAATCACGACCAAGGAGTGTCCTGCCATGACCCTCGATCTGTCGGACGAGATCCAGTACGACCGCACGCGTCTGTTGCAGTGGGCGCACGGTCGTGCCCGCTCCGCCGGCGTGGACCGTCGCGACCTGCTCAAGCTGTTCACGGCAGGGATCGCGGCCGGATCGCTGGGGGTATCCGCCGGCGGAACGGCCTCGGCCGTCGCGGCGCCGGCACCGGAGGCCGCGATGCCCGGCATCGTCAAGCCGCTGCCGCCCGAGCTGTTCACCCTCCGCGGCACCAACGCAGAGACGAACTTTGCTGCGTTGCGAGGCACAGGACCACTCACCCCGATCGACCGCTTCTTCGTGCGCAACCACACCTCCACCCCTCGGGTCGATGCCCGCGCGTGGCGGCTGACGGTGTGGGGCGACGGGCTCGCCGGTGGTCCGGTCGAGTTCTCCTTCAAGCGGCTGCGGGGCTTACGGGCAGTCGAGCGGACGCTGTTCATCGAGTGCGCGGGCAACGGCCGGAACTTCTACGCCACGCAGCAGGGCCAGCCGGTCACCGGGACTCCCTGGACCCTGGGTGCGATCGGCGTCGCGCGCTGGCGAGGCGCACGCCTGTCGGACGTGTTGCGCCTGGCAGGCGTGACCTCCGGAGCCGTAGACGTCATGCCGCGCGGGCTTGATGACGAGGTGATCGCGAACGGGATCAACCTGGGCCGGGTGCGGCGCCCGCTGCCGGTCGCGAAGGCGCTGGACGACGTACTGCTCGCCTACGAGATGAACGGGCAGCCGCTGCCGCCCGACCACGGCGGCCCGGTCCGCCTCGTCGTACCGGAGTGGGTCGGCATTTCGTCCGTCAAATGGGTCGGGGACATCGAAGTGAGCGCCGAGCCGCTGTATTCGCCGTGGAACACCGACACGTACCGGCTGTTCGGGCCTGAGTATCCGGCGGGCGGCAGCATGCCCCTGACCCGGCCCCCGCTCAAGAGCGCCTTCGAGCTGGAGCTGGGAGCCGTCGTTCCCGTACACAGGACTCGGCTGCTGACCGGCCGTTCCTGGTCTGCCGCAGCTCCCGTCACCCGGATCGAGGTCAGTACCGACGGCGGCAACGACTGGCTGCCGGCCAGGCTGCACGACACCCCGCGCAGGGGCGGGTGGGTGCGCTGGTCGCTACCGTGGACCCCTCGGGCAACAGGTGATACGTCCTTGCTCGCCCGGGCGACCGACGCGACCGGACGGACGCAGCCCGAGACGGCGGTCTACAACACGCAGGGCTACTTCTTCGACGCAGTGGTGCGCCATCCGGTCACAGTGGTCTGACGTGCGGCACCGACGCAGAGCAGGACTACTGCTCCTCCTGCGCCGGGCGCCGCCCACTTGCCGGTGCCGGTGCCGGTGCCGGTGCCGGTGCCGGTGTCCGGGTCGGCGGCGGCCGTTCCCTCTTTTCGGTCGCGAAGCGCAGCTCGCCGCCGTGGCGGTCGTGGGCGGTTTCCCCGTCCGCCCGGGTCAGGGCGAGCTCGTGTCCGTGGCCGCGGGCGAACCGGGTGCGGTAGTCGGAGGCGTGAGGGGGGAGGCCGAGGTCTTCGACGGTCCGCACGTTCCCGGATCGGCCGACGTCCTGGAAGCTCCGGGACACGCGGCCGAGCGGGCAGACCTCGCAGACGTACCTTCCGTCGACCTGCCGCGCGTCGTTGCGCGGCTCGAAGGGCTCGGAGATCGTGTAGGTCCCGCCGGCCTCGATCGGTGTCGGGAACTCGCGGTACGCCTGGACGCGGTCGGGGGAGTAGAAGCAGTTGGTGAAGGTATCGGCAGGGTGACCCTGCTGCCGAGGGGGGCCAGGCGCAGAGAGGGGACCACGCCCTCGGGCGAGGCGTCGTCGCCGGTGTTGGCGAAGTCCGGGCTGAAGGCCGGGGGTTTGCCGACGAACGGCGGGAGGGGCTTCTGCTGAGGCCGGTCCTGCACGCGCAGGTCTGGTATGCCGGTGCGCACAGTGGTCTCCGCGGTGAACCCGCCCGCATCCCGGCTGCCGACCCGCATCGTGAAGGGCGCGCTGAACCCCGCCCCGACTCCTTCGGCCGTGGTGAGGCGGAACAACGGCAGCCGACGGGGTGGGCCCGCTGCCAAGGACCGGAAGCCGCAGCGGAGGATCCAGCTGCGGAGTGTGCAGTTGGACTCCCGGTGCACCACGACCTTGTCGCGCAGAGACGTGAAGTCGAAGTCCGCGGTCACGTGACGGGCCACGGCCCCGCGCGGACCCTCCACCTTGAGCACCGTCACGTAGAACGGCTGGTCCCGCTTGGTGCTGCCCGTGAAGTACACCGGCTCGTGGTGGGGCGACGTGAGCCGCAGCTCCTGCCGCATTTCGCCACTCCCGCCGCGCGGTGGCCGGCTCGCCCCGTGCTCGTCGGCGGTCAGCCGCAACATACCGGTCAGCCCGAGCAGGCAGCCCAGTGCCAGAACCCCCACCACCATCCTCCGCGTTCGCCCGCGCACCCTGCTCCCCGTCCCTGCCGCCCGGCGTTTACGAGAGTTCGACCACCGGAGTGTGCGCGGGGTTGCCCGGCGTGACCGTCTTGTGACCCCACCGGCGCCATGCGTTGGTGAGAGGAGGGAACCCGGTATCCGGAGAGAGCTTCGGGGACCGGCTGGCAGAAGGCGGTATGGCACCGACGTGCCGACGCCCCTGATCGTGTTCGCTCGCGGGGGCTGTGCGGGCCCGCGCAGACGGCGTGACGCCGGGTTCGGTGAGGCGCTCGCGCTGCACGTCGTTGGCCGTCTCCCTGCTCCCGAGCCCGGGGCGGTTGCGAAGTCACCCGCTCTGCTTCGGCGCAGTTGGGGGCGGGGCCTGGCCGGTGGCGATCTGCTTTCCGGTGCGCGACCCGCGGAGGGATGGCTGAGCCGAAGCGCGTCGGCTGGGCGGCACAGAGGTGCGGGCCGGAATGCCGTGGACTGTCAGGCCGGATCGGTGGCATCGTCAGCGATCGTGACGAAGCATGGTTTCCTGGCGTTGGCGCCGCAGTACACCACGACATCCGAGCTGCTCTCGACGTCGGCCCATCGGCGGGGTATGGACGTAGAGGTACTTCCCGCCCATGGCGGTGCCGGCACCGCCATGGGAAGGCGTGGTGCCCACTACTACGGCGGCCCCGTTTTCGCGGCACGTGTCGTGGATGCCCTTGAGGTCGCGCTCTTGGAGCCGTCTGACGACTGGCTGACCACACTGCCCTACGAGTACACCGGACGGCACATCGCCATGGCGACGCTGGGCGAGGCGCGCTCTCTGTACCGACCGGCGTTCGTCAAGCCGCCGAGTGACAAGAGCTTCCCGGCCGCTGTCTACGCCGGCGGGGGTTGCCTCCCGACAGGGCCGGAGCTGCCACTGGACCTGCCGGTACAGATCAGCGACGTGGTGACCTGGGCAGCGGAGTTTCGCCTGTACCTCCTGGACGGCGAGGTCCGCACGGGTTCGCAGTACGCCACCTTCGGCCGACTCGACGCCGAGCGGCTGGACGGGCACCGACATGAAGGCGCTGTCCTGGAGTTCGCGGATGATCTCCTGGCCACCTTCAGCGGCGGCCTGCCCAGCGCGGTGGTGGTGGACATCGGGCTCCTGGCCACACCCGAGCACGGCACCGCCGACCGGTGGGCGGTGGTCGAGGCGAACATGGCGTGGTTCAGCAACAGCTATGCAGCCGATCCTGACCGGGTCCTGGACGTCGTCCTGCGCTCGGCCGGTCCGCGGACACAGATGGCGGAGCGAGACCGCCGGTTCTGCCAGACCATCGATGACGCTCCCCTCGCCGGCTGAAACCCCCGCGTGATCAGTTACACCGACCGTGCCGACCCGACGATTGGTGCCCAGCGCAGTGCCGATCCGGTGACAACCACAGCGCTCCACCTTCGCAGATCCCGCAGGTCAGCACCGATCTTGGTGACAGCTGTCGCGCTTCGGCATACCGGTTCAGAGAAACACCGCCGCCACAGCGGACTGACGGACCTCGACCAGCTCGTTGACCGCGCGGATGTGCGGTGCGTACCGCCCCCCTTCCTGCCCGGCCCGAAACGCCTCGTCCCGCATCCGCCGCGCCATGGCCCCCCACGCAGTCCGGGACCGTTGCCGGGACTCTAGACGGGCATGTCCGACACCCGGGAGCATTTTGCGGTGGTACGGCCTCCGGCGTCATCCGGATCCTGTGACCTCGCCGACGGTCGTGGACGCACCGGACGTAGCATGTCGGCCGTCACTGGTGGGGCCGCTCGCCGGCCCGCCGTGTGCCCGGATCGCATGCGCCGAGGCCCGGCCCGGCCCCACCCGCACGGAGCGAGGCAAGGGGGCCGGGAGGCAATGGAATTGGGAAGACGAGGGTGGGCGGCCGGCGGAGTGCTGGCCGCGGGGGCGGTGGCGGCTTCGCTGCTGTCGGCACCGCAGACGGTCGCGGTCGAGGGGCCGGTGGCGCCCAGGACCGAGCTGCGGGTGATCTCCTGGAACATCTGCGGCGAGGCGGGCGGGTCGCGCGGGGACGAGGGCTTCTGTGCCCGCCGCAACGACGTACCCGAGAAGGCGGCCGCCATCGCCTCGCTGGCCCGCCAGCACTCCGCGGACGTCCTGCTGCTGCAGGAGGCCTGCGGCTACGGGGACGGTCTGCCGGCCTCGGGGAACAAGGACCTGAGCCACCTCGCCGCCCTTGAGAAGGAACTCGGCACGGGCTGGCAGTTCGCTTTCGCCCGGGGGAACCGCCCGAAAACGGATGCTGCGGGCAACATCATCAGGTACGAGACCCACTGCCGCGACTCGCTGGCCGGCGGGGACCTCGGCGGCGACCTCGGCGTGATCATCGGGGTCAAGGGCACCCTCAAGGACGTGCACCGCTTCGACACCCTCGATGACGACGACGCGTCCATTCCCGGCGGGTACGCCGCGCGGAACCTGCCCGCGGTCTGTGGGCGCCTCGAGGGCTGGCCCGACAAGCTCTGCAGCACGCACCTGCTGCCCGGCGACGTGGGCGACGCCCGGAAGAAGCAGTCCGAGATGATCAAGAACGAGCTCTCCGGCGACCTCGCCTCCGGGGTGGTCGTCGGCGGCGACCTCAACGCCGTCGAGACCCACGACACCTTGAAGCCGCTCTTCGACGCAGGGCTGTACCGGTCCGACAGCACCGAGCACACCCGCCAGGGATGGGCCCCGGGAGTGGCCGCCACGGCGCCGATCACCAGCCGGATCGACCACATCTTCACCTCGAAGAAGAATCGATTCGTCAATATTCGGGTCGCCCACGACCTGATGGACCGCACGAAGAACGTCCCGAACACCCTGCCCGACGGCTGGTCCGACCACGCCCCGGTCATCGCCCGCCTCGCCCCGGCCTACGGCGACCTCACCGGCGACACCCGCCCCGACCTCCTCGCCGTGGAGAAGGCCGGCGGCCTGCGCGTGTACCCGGGCGACGGCACGGGTGACCACACCAGCCCGAACACCGCCTTCGGCACGGGCACCAACTGGACCGGAGCCTCGGTCACCCACCGCGGCGATTGGACCGGCGACGGCCGCGAGGACGTCGTCGCCCGCATCGGTACCGAACTGCGCCTCTACCCCAACGTGGGCGGAACGGCGCTCGGCACCCCCGCGAAACTGACGGAGACCGCCCTGGAGACGGACGCCAGGATCACCGGGGTCGGCGACATCACCGGCGACGGCTACCCCGACCTGGTGGCCCAGCGCGGCGACGCCCTGTACCGCTACGACGGCGTGCCCGGCGCCGTGCCGTCCGTGAAGGAACCGGTGACGATCGGCAGCCAGAGCTGGGCCGCCATGGACCTGACGGCCGCCGGCGACGCGGACCAGGACGGCTTCCCTGACCTCCTCGCCCGCAACCGCGACACCAACCACCTGTACCTCTACCGCGGCGGAGACGGCCGTAAGGACTCCAACGGCACGGTCATCCGTCCGATCGGCACCTTCGACGACCGCACCCAGTACGGCAGCGGCTATGGCACCGCCAACCGGCCCCTGCTGGCCGGCGCCCACGACGCAAACGGCGACGGCGTCGCCGACATGTGGACGACTGCCGTGGACTCCGCGGGCGTCTACAACCTGCTCTTCTACGCGGGCGGTGCGGGCGGGACCGGCGGTGCCAACCCGGTCGACGGCCCGTCACGGGTGGTAGGCGCGGGCGGCTGGTCCATCTTCAGCTCCCTGAGCTGACCGCCGGCCGCACCGTCCGTCCCCTGCCGCGGAACCACGTGCCCCGGCCTGCGCCTCTTGCGCGCGGACCGGGGCACGCGCGCGTCCGGCGGCCTGGCCGGGCCGCCGGACGGACGGACGGAAACACCGGTACCGGCAACCGAGTGCCCTGCCGACCCCCGCGGGTCAGGGCCGGAAGCGCAGCGGGTGATCCTCCGGGACCTCCACGACGGCGATGCGCACGCCGTCCGGGTCGGCGATCCACATCTCGTCCAGGCCCCAGGGCTCGCGCACCGGAGGCCGCACCACATCCGCTCCCCGGCCGGACAGCTCCTCGTACGCCGCCTGCACGTCCGCCACCTGGAGCCAGATCCGCACGCCCGCGGGGCGCTCCTGGGCGCGCCCCGAGAGCTCCAGGAACCCGCCGCCGAGGAAGTACACCGTGCCCCGCTCGGGGCCGGTGCCGAACTCCCGGTAGACGGCGAGACCGAGAATCTCGCCGTAGAAGGCGCGGGAGCGCTCGGGATCGGTGGGTCGCAACAGGATCCTGCTGCCCAGTACGTGCACCATTGCCTCATCCTCGTCGCCGGTCGGCTGTTCTTGCGTCATCGGCGGGAGCCGACGGGGAACGTCAGACCGGGACCGGGACGCGGGGACCTGCGGCCATGGTGTACCGGCGGCAGCCCGCGCGGTAGTGGGCGTGCGACGGCCGGCCTCGGCCCGGCCCACGATCCGCGGGAAATTCAGGTGACCGGCGAGGACGGTCCTCCTTACCATCGGGCGCTGCGCAACCTGCCCCTCTGCCCGAACGGCCGCTGCATGAAATCCTTGATCCCCGGCGTGCTGCGTGACGAACCGCAGTTCGCCCGCCTGTTCATCGGGCAGGCCCTGTCGGTACTGGGCGACCGGGTGTCATTGGTGGCCGTGCCCTTTGCCGTGCTGTCGGTGGGCGGGTCCGCCTCCGACGTCGGCTTGGTTGCAGCCGCAGGGCTGGTTCCGATGCTGCTCTTCACCCTGGTCGGCGGGGTGTGGGCCGACCGCTTCCGCCGGCATCGCATCATGCTGATCTCCGACGTGGTGCGGTTCGCAGTGCAAGGGCTCACCGCTGTACTGCTGTTGACCGGTTTCGCTGGGGTTCCCCATCTGGTCCTGCTGATGATCCTGTTCGGCACGGCCGATGCGTTCTTCATGCCCGCCGCCACTGGGCTGATGCCGCTCGTGGTAGGACCTGACCGGCTGCGGGAGGCGAATGCCCTGCGCGGATTCGTCCAGTCGTCCAGCCTGGTGCTCGGCCCGGCCCTGGCTGGTGGGCTGGTCGCGCTGACCGGCCCTGGCGGCGCCCTGGCCCTGGACGCCCTGACCTTCGCAGCCAGTGCCGCGTTCCTGGCCCGGCTGAGACCTCGGCAGACGGCATTCGAGACAGCGCAGGCGACCAGAGGGGGAACCTTCTTCGCGGAACTGCGGGCCGGCTGGTATCAGGTGCGCAGCCGGACGTGGGTGTGGTCCGGCATGGCCGCCATGGCGGTCTACCACGTCGTCGTGCTGCCGGCGGTCTACGTGCTGGGGCCCGTCCTCGCCGACCGTGAGTGGGGCGGTGCAGCCGGCTGGTCGGTCGTGGTCGCGGCCTTCGGGATGGGCGCCATCGTCGGAGATGTATGCGCCTACCGGCTCAAGGCCGCGCGCCCCATGGCCCTGGCCGCTGCGGCCTTGGCCGTGGCCTCCTGCCAAGCGGTCATCATCGGATCCGGAGGCTCACTCGCCGTGATCGCGATCCTTGAAGCAGTCACAGGCGTTGCCGTCTCCCTCTTCTTCGTTCTGTGGGAAACGGCGCTGCAGACGCACGTGCCCGAGAACGCCCTGTCCCGTGTGAGCTCCTACGACCACCTGCTGTCGACAGGACTCATGCCGCTCGGCCTGGCGCTCGCCGGTCCGGTGTCCGCATCCCTCGGCGTGAGGCCCACCCTGTACGCGATGACGATCCTTGCCGTCCCCGCAGCCCTGGCGCTGCTCTGTGTCCCGGCCGTACGACGTCTCCCGGCGAAGGCCTCTGGCACTGCCGGCGTCAACGCTGCCCCGGAGGCCGGCCTGCCGTGAAGCATCCGGTCCGCAGTCGAGGTCATGGGAGACGTACGATACGAGAGTGGAGCTGCGTCGAGCCGACGGCGGGGTGATCGCGGTCGAGGTGGTGGGGGAGCCGGACGCGCCCGCGGTGCTGTTCTGCCACGGGCTGGCGGAATCCCGGCTGGCCGCGTACGGCTTCGCGGGCGCGGCCCACGCACTCGGACTGCGCCTCATCGCCCCCGATCGCCCCGGCATCGGCGGCACCGACGCCCATCGCCTGCCGAGGGTCGTGGACTGGGCTGCGGAAGCCACCGAGGTCTTGGACGCGCTGGGCGTCGGCTCGGTGGCGCTGCTCGGCGTCTCGGGCGGCGGAGCGTTCGCGGCCGCATGCGCGTCCGAGCTGCCTGACCGCGTCCGCAGCCTGCTGCTCATCGCGCCCCTTGGCCCGCCCGCCTGGCCCACCCTGGGGATGGCAGCCGGTCAGCGCGCATCCCTGCAGATGGCCCGGCGCGCTCCGGCCTTCGGTGGCTGGTTTCTCGGCCGCCTGGCCACGCTGGCGCGCCGGGCGCCAAGGCTGTTCCTTCGCCTGGCGACCAGCGAGATGCCCGCCGGCGATCGCAGTGCCCTCGCCCAGTCGGACGCGCGTGCGGCCTTCCTGGCCAACTACCTGCGAGCGTTCGAGCGCGGCAGCGGGGGAGTCGGGCAGGATCTGCGCGTGCTGACCCGGCCCTGGGGTTTCGACCTCGAGTCGATCACGGTGCCCACGTCGATCCACCAGGGGGACGCCGACACCACCGTCCCGCTCCCGCACGCCCGCCGCTTTGCCGCGGCGATACCGGGCGCACGCCTTCACATCCATCCCGGCCAAGGCCACTTCTCGATCCTGACCGCCCCCGAACAGATGCTGGCGGCACTCGCCGCATAGCCGTCTGGTGCGCCGCATCCGCTTCCTTGCGAAGAGCGGCCCCCAGATCCGTCAAGAAGGCGGAAATCACGGTCATTTCCCGGAGTGCAGAACACGCCGGTCTCGCCACCCGGAAGGTCTGACGCTGACGGCGGCAGTGCCGCTTAGGGCCGGGGCCGTGGCCGGGTGCGTGGTACTGGACATGGGTTCATGACCGGTGGCTACCCCGAACCGTGTGATCATCCGGGAGAAGCTGCCGCCCCGGCGCAGAGGGCCCTCGGCACTTACCCGGGAGGCGTGGGCGTGATCTGTCGGGTGGCGGAGCGCAGTGCGAAGGCCATCACCACTTCGAATACGCCGAGCAGGACGAGCCACAGTCCCAGCAGCCGTGTCAGGGCGACCGCGGAGTCCACCGGGAAGCAGAGCACCACGATTCCGGCGACGGCGCCGAGGGCGCCCAGGGCGAAGAGCAGGCCTCGGTGCACGAGAGCGCGGTCGGCGATTGCGATGTAGGCGGAGAGTACTCCGGTCAGCAGCCAGAACACTCCGACGATCAGGGACAGCGCGCCGATCGTCTGCATCGGATGCCGTAGAACCAGGACGCCCGCCAGGAACGCCAGCATTGCGATCAGGATCCCCGCCAGTCTGCTGCCACCCCCGTCGCCTCTGTGCGAGAAGGCCGTCACGAAACGGAAGACACCGGCCACCAGAAGCTGGAGACCGATGATCACAGCGAGGATGTGCAGCGTCTCGTCGGGCCAGGCGAGCACCAGGATGCCCGGGATCAGTGTCCCGAGGGCGAGGCCGAGTGCCCAGCGCCACGAGCCTCCGAGCTGTTCGAGGACATCCTCGGGATCGCTCTGCCTGCGATGCGGTGCCGCGTCGGGGGATACGGTCATCATGCCTCCCGGGCCAGCCGAAGGGCTCTGTAGAGACCCTCCGGAGCCATCGGATACGCCTTGTGCACCTGTCAGGCCCATGTTAGGCCGGTAGGACATGGCTCGCCGCTCCAGGCGGGTCCTCGACACCCGGCACGAACGAGGGAGGCCGCGATGCTCAGGTTGCCGACCCACCCGGCCCCCCGCCCCTGGAGCGCCCTTGGCTGTTCAGGGGCAACTTGACTGCGGGTCGTCGGCGTCGTTCACGGTGCTGCAGCCACGGATGGCGGACCGCGTTCCGGAACCGGGACGGAGTTGCGGATGCAGGCGAGAGGTCGGTGGTGACCTCGCCATGTCATGGCTTAGGCCGCCGGACGACGAGCCATGCCCCCGAGGCGCTGGGACGTCAGGAGTCCCTGCTCCTTCGATGCCCTGGGCCCCTTGAGCCGAGCGATCCGACGGCTCATGTCGTCGGACGGCGGCTGAGCGGGAGCCGGGGGCGGGGCGGCCGCGGCCGCGACGTGCCGCTTCGAAGAAGAACCGGACACGTCGTTTCTCCTCACCGGCCGGGCGCAAGCCGAGTCCAGCTGAGGGCACCGGCCTTCTTCCCGCCTGGCACCCAGGGGTGGCTTCGCGCAGGAAGCCGACCCGTCGGGCGATGGCAGGGTGTGCGGCCCGGGCCCGCGTCGAGGTGGGGGAGATCGACGAACGGCAGTTGCATGCCGATGCCCTCCGTGATGAGTCCGAGGGCGAGGGTGTCACTGATGGCGGACGCCCATTTCGCGAGGGTGTTGGACGTCAGCGGGGCGGCGAGAAGCGCGTCCGCCGCCGGCAGGAGGTCTGCCTGGGAGGGCAGTTCGTACTGGCGGCGGACGGGGTGGCCGGTGAGCGTTTCCAGTGCGTCGATCTCGCCGGCAGCGTCCTCGGTTGCCCACCGGTATGCGGAGGGCGTGAGGATCACGCAGAGGAGGGGGACATGAAGGGGGCGGGCGGGCGGAGCGGCGGAGCCGGGACGAGACGGGCGAGGGAGCGGACGGCCAGGATGCGGTGTCGGCCGGCGGCCGGTCCCCGCGGACTTGTTCGCGGATGTGTCGGAGAAGCTGGTGGACGCGTGGCGGGCGCGGGCGTCGAAGGAGTACCTGGCCCGGAGCGGGTGAAGCCTCCGCGGCGCCTGAGCTGCTGGCCACGCTGTGCCATGTGCGGCAGATGGAGATCACCGACTCGCTGGTGGACCTGTTCATCCAGCTCGTGCTGACGAACAACGCGCGGGCGGAGCGGAAGGTCGACGAGGAGCTGGACGCCGAGAACCCCCTGCGGCCACCACCAGAGCTCACCGACGTACCACCAGCGCGCACCGAAGGCGCGCTGGGCTGTTGTCCGGAAACCTCGGGCCACCTCACTTCATCGTGGCGCGCCCTTGTGGGCGAGTGCGTTCTCCCGCAGGCTCGGGTCCACGCGGAGGGTCTTGGTAAACCATTCGCCGTAGCGGTTTCCCAAAAACGGAGCTGAGGCCCCGTGCAGGAGGATGCTCAGGCCTACGGTCACACCGATGACCTCGCTCAGCAAAGCCTCTCCGGGCAGGTGCTCCTCGAGAGCGAGCAGGCCGAACACCAGGGAAGCGAGCCCACGTGGGCCGAACCAACCGATGTAGGCCACGGAGGCGGCGCGCAGCCCGGTGCCGGCCAGCGCGAGAGCGACTGGCAGCATCCGCAGGATGGTCAGGCTGAGCAGTGCGTAGACGACCGTGCGCCACGTCAGGTGCTGGAGTGTCGGTCCCAGGATGACCGCGCCGAAGACGAGGAAGCTCAGCGAGGCGAGCAGGAGGCCGAGTTGTTCGGCGAATCTCGTGTTCTGCGCTGGTTCCGAGTCCTGGGTACGGATGCCTTGGTCGGCGGGCGTCCGACGTAGCTGGATGCCGAAGGCGAGGCCGGCGGTCCAGGCACCGATGAAGCCGCTGCCTTCGGTCGTGACACACAGCGCGTATGTGATCACGGGAACGGCGAACACCAGGAACTGGCGCCAGTCGGGGCTGCTCCAGCCCTGGGCGAGCGACCAGCGCAGCAGGCTTGCCCCGGTCCAGCCGGCGGCGAGTCCGATCGCGCCGCTCAGCAGCAGCGCGCGCAGGAACGTCTCGGCGATGCCCGGATGGCCGTGGCCCTCACCGGCGGCAGCCAGTGCCAGCACGAAGAAGGGAAGCGCCAGACCGTCGTTGAGACCGGATTCGACAGACAGGCCGCCGCGGACCAGGGCTGGTACCTGTTCGTTGGAGACGGCCTGCTGGCCGAGCGCGGCATCCGTCGGTGCCAGGATGATGCCGACCAGGGCCAGCTCCCACAGGCTCAGGCCGGGCAGTAGTGGCAAGGCCGCCAGCCATCCCAGAGCCATTGTGGCCGGCAGGCCCAGCGCAAGCAGCCGCAGCGGCAGGAACTCCTCCCGGCGCAGGTCCCGGGCCCTGATCTTTGCCGCGTCCGCGAACAGCAGGAGCACCAGTGCGCTCTCCAGCAGCGTCCGCGTGATCTCGGGATCCTTCTCACGGTCCAGCAGGTCCAGGCCCAGCGGGCCGATCGCCAGCCCGAACAGCATGAACACCAAGGGTCCCGAGAGCACCGTGGTCGACAAGCGCCGCGAGAGCGCCCCGTAGCCGACGACTACACCCCCAGCGATCACGATGGCCCATTCCCTCATCGGTACTCCTCACACTGGGCATCCGTCGTGGCCGGGGCGGCTGCGCCACGGGCAGCGTGTCAGGTGTCCCGCTGCCATCACCTCACGCGGGGCCCGAAGCCTGACCCTACGGTGTTGCCGGCCCTGCCCTGCGGGAACCGTGCTCCGATCGCGCCCACCCGGCCCGGACGGCTCAATGAGCGGCGGCCACACGTAGCTGGACGGGGTCGGCAGGTGCTGCGGCCCAGCGCATGGCCGTACGCCCGGAGACCGGCTGCCGGCCCACGTCATGGGATCGACGGAAGATGAAAGGAGCCACGCGGCGGGCAGACGGACGCTCCCCACCACCGGTACGAAGGGATGAGCGGGAGCGAGCCGAGGATGCGTGTTCTCGTGCTGGTTCCCTTCGGCGACCACGGTACTTGGGCAGCCACTCGCGCCGGTAGGCCGAGACCGCACGGATCCCGGGCGCAGCCTGCACCCGGGGAGGGAAGCTTGCTGCTGATGTGCTGCCCGGTCTCCGCAGACGCCGAGGCATCAGGTGCCTCTGGACCCCTCCTGACCGGGAGCAGTGCGGCAGGCGGCACTGAGCGCCGTCCGGGACCGGCGTTCGACCAGGATCGGTATGTAGGCCCTGACCCTGGCCTGGCGGAACGACTCGTATGCGCCCCTGACGGTCGCCTCGACGACGACTGCGTCGACCGACGGGTAGGCAGCCCTCAGCCGCGCCACCATGTTCCGGATGGATTCGAGTTCGTCCTGTGGGCCGGGCGGCGGGAGGTTCGGCGGTCCTGCGGGATCGGCGCGGTCCACCGACCTGGGATGGTCACTCAGGCTCTCGACGGGATGGAATACATCGGTTCGAGGAGCCTGCCCTTCGATCGTCATGGCAGCACTGATCCCATGTCACACGACCTCCAGACACCGCGGAACCGTACATCCCGCCACAGCCGCGATAGGGTCCCTCGCGCTCATTGTGTGACCGCTTGGGCAAGATCGCTCCCCCACGGGCACTCCGTACTCTCACAGGGAGTCCCGTTGCGGGAGGGGTCTGTCATCACGCGCATGATCGAGGCAGCCGGGGGTGTGTACGCGCTTGGCTATTGGGTGAGTTGATGCAGGTTGTGGACGGCGGTCTCATCGCCGAGATCACCGTCACCCTGGCCGACGGCACCGTACGTCGCGAACAGTGGCACCTGCTGACCAGTCTCCTGTACGCCGCACGCTACCCGGCCACCGAGTTGATCGCCCTCTACCACCCGCGGTGGCAGAGCGACACGGCCTACTTCTCGATCAAGGCCACGATGCTCGGCGGGCGGGTGCTGCGCTCGCGTAGCCCGCCCGGCCTCGACCAGGAGGTCTACGCCCTCCTCACCACCTACCAGGTCCTGATCCGCCCAGCCGCCGACACCGCTGCACCCGAGGGGCCTCGACATGGACCGCATCAGCTTCACCGTCTTGCGCACGACCGCGGCCGGCACCGTCGTCAACGCGGCCGACGATGCCCCCACCAGGACCCGCCGAGCTCGTCGGCACCGTCGGCCGGGCTCGGGCGTCCGCGTGCCGGGCGACCACGTCGAGCCCGAGGCGGGCATACCGCTCCAAGCGGACGATCCGCGCCCGCATGGCGATGCAACGCAGCGGAGGCGAAAATGAGATTGACCGGATGAGGGTCACCCGATCAGCGGGCAAGGCCTCGCCGGTAGACCTGGAGGTGGTGCTCCATCCTCAGCGGGCTCAAGGAAGATCCGGCAGGGCAGCGGAGCGCTGTCGCGCGGTAACCGGCGAACTCATTTGAAGACTCGGGAAGCCGGGGGGCAAGCGGGACGCAGCAGTATTCTCGCAGCTGCAGGTAGGAACAAAGGTGATCGCTCATGTGCCGATGGCTCGCCTACTCGGGAACACCCCTGCTACTGGACACCATCCTTTACAAACCGGCCCACTCGCTGATCGATCAGAGCCTGCACTCCAAACTGGGCGTGGAGACGACGAATGGCGATGGTTTCGGCGTCGGGTGGTACCCGGAGGGCAGCAATGGCACCCCCGCGCTCCTGCGGGACATCGGCCCCGCCTGGAACAACCGCAACCTGCGGGAACTCGCGGACCACGTCACCTCCCCGTTGTTCTTCGCCCACATCCGGGCGTCGACGGGCACGGCGGTGCAGCAGACGAACTGTCACCCCTTCAGGAACGGCCGCTGGATGTGGATGCACAACGGCTCCGTCACCGGCTTCCACGCGATGCGGCGCGACCTCACCCTGCTCGTCGACCCCTTGCTGTACTCCGAGATCGAGGGGACGACGGACTCGGAGACGATGTTCTACCTGGCGCTCACCTTCGGCTTGGAGGAGGACCCGCCGGGCGCCGTCGCCAGGATGGTGGGGGTGGTGGAGCGCGTCGGCCGCGAGCACGGCGTCGAGTACCCGATGCAGATGACGGTCGCCGTCAGTGACGGGGCGAGTGTGTGGGCCTTCCGCTACTCCAGTGAGGGCGCCTCACGGTCGCTCTTCTACAGCACCCGCGTGGACGCACTGCGCAAACTGCACCCCGACATGGCGTTCCTTCAAGAGGTGTCCGACGAGACCCGACTGGTGGTGTCCGAACCCCTCGGTGATCTGCCCGGTGCCTGGAACGAGGTACCCGAGAGCAGCTACGGCCTCGTACACGCCGGGGCCGACGAGTTGCGTCCCTTCACCCCGGAACCGGCATGACACATCGTCGCATTCCCACATGCGGGCTGTTCCAGAGGCCGCAGACGACGGCGGGCGTCTCGCCTGCTTCGCGGTCCCGAACAGGTAGCCGCGCCCCGTCACAACCGGCAGGAGACCGGCCATGAACGACTCGGTAATGAACCTGGCAGTGGACTACCCGCTGCTGAACATGTTCTGGACCATGATGATGATCTTCCTCTGGGTCCTCTGGTTCATGCTCCTCTTCCGCGTCATCGGCGACATCTTCCGCGACGACGAGTTGAACGGCTGGGGCAAGGCGGGATGGACCGTATTCGTGATCGTCCTTCCCTTCCTCGGCGTGTTCGTATACCTCATCGCCCGCGGGCGCGGGATGGGCGAACGCGAGCTGCGGCGGGCCCAGGCGAACGAGCAGGCGTTCCGCTCCTACATACGCGAGAGCGCCGCACCCACGAGCGCCGCCGAGGAACTGGCCCGGCTCGCCGAACTCAAGAACCGCGGCGACATCACGGCAGCCGAGTACGAACAGGCCAAGGCCAAAGCCCTCTCGGTGTGACCTCCTGAAGGGCGCCTGCCGGCCCGTCATGTCTTCGAGTGCGCCTGGGTATTCGGGATCCGCTGGGTGAAGAACAGCGCGACCAGAGCGGCGAGGGCGAGGATGGCGAGTGCGGCGCGCAGGCCGGCGAGACGCGCGGCGGCGTTCGCGTCGAGCGCGGCCGAGGACAGCTCGGGACTCGTACCCGCTTCGTCGAGGGCGGCCTTGAGCTGGGCGTCCGACATGAAGGGCACGCCGCTTTCGAGCTTTACGGTTGCCTGGCTCTTGACCTCGGCCGGGATGGCCTGGTTCTGCTCGACGCTGGTGAGGAACGAGGCCCCGAGCGCCGCGATCATGATCGAACCGGCCAGAGCTGTTCCGACCGACGCGCCGAGGTTCGTGACGGCGTTCTGGACACCGCCGACTTCGGCACTCTGCCGGTCCGGCACCGCGGACACGGTGACCGCTCCGAGCTGCGAGGCGAGGGCTCCCATGCCGAGCCCGATCAGCAGCAGCGGGACGGTGACGGCCTCGGGGCCCGCGTCCGCGTCGAGCGCGGCCAGCAAGGTCACCGCTCCCACGAGCAGCGCGAGGACACCGAGCCGCACGACCCGCCGCGGTGAGACGTCGGGCAGGAAGCGCGGGATCAGGATCGCGGTGGCCAGCAGGGTTAGCGAGAGCGGCAGGATGCGCGCCCCGGTCTGGAGCGTGGACAGGCCCAGCGCGACCGAGAGGTAGAGCGGGACGAGGAAGAACACGCCCATCTGGACCAGGTACTGGAAGAAGAACATCGTCAAGCCGCCCGTGAGCTGACGGTTCTGCAACAGGGCCGGGTCGACCATTGGTTCTCGGTTGCGCTCCACCAGGCGGGCTTCCCAGCGCAGGAAGAGCCAGATCAGCAGCAGGCCGGCCAGCATCAGCCATACCACCAGGGAGATTCCCAGCCAGGCGGGTGCGTCGGGCTTCGGCTGGAACCAGCCCCATGCGCCCGAGCGGAGCACGCCGTAGACGAACGCCCCGAGCCCGAGGGCGGACAGCGCGGCACCGACCAGGTCGAGGCGCGGGCTTCCCTCGGTCCGTGCGTCCGCCGTCCGGCGGGCGAGCACGAGGATGCCGAGCACGATCACGACCTCGCCGGCGAAGACCCAGCGCCAGGAGAAGTACGTGGTGGCGACGCCGCCGATGATCGGTCCGACAGCGATCGCCACGGCACCCGCGGCGGCGACCATCCCGTAGGCGGCCGGCCGGCGTTCCGTCGCGAAGTTGCCGGCGACCAGGGCGACGATGGCGGGCAGGATCAGCGCGGCCCCGATGCCCTCCAGGAATGACCAGCCCAGCAGGAGCACCGGCAGGTTCGGGGCCAGCGCAGTCGTCAGGGACCCGCAGCCGTAGATCGTGCAGCCGATGAGGAACGCTCGCTTGTGGCCGATGAGCGCGCCGACCTTGCCGCCGGGGATCATGAACATCGCCATCACGAGGGTGTACGCCGTGATCGCACCCTGGATCCCGGTCACGGTCGTGCCGACGTCGTCGGCCACCGTCGCGATGGACACGTTCATGACAGAGCTGTCGAGCGCCATCAGGAACTGCCCGGACGTGAGTGTCAGCAGGACGACCCCCGCGCGTGCGGTCGCTCCGGAATCGCCTGCCGCAGGTGCCATGGCAGGTACGGTCCCAGTGCCGGCGGCGCAGCGCGCGCGGACTCGCTGGAGGGTCAGTCGGATGGCGGTGGCCGTGCGGTGTGCCCCGCAGTCCGCACGTTGGGGCGCCGCCCGTGCCGACCCGTGCCTCCGCTGGGGCGGAGGCCGACGGACGCGCGTGCCGGGCCCGTCGGGCCCAGACTGGGGACCGGGGGCGAGGCGAAAGGCAGCTGCACATGACCAGTCCAGCGGAGCGGGCCCGGCGCGGCCGGGCGGCCCGCAAGAGGGTCGGCCGTGCCGCGCACGGCCGGTGGATCGCGGCGGCGGACCGGCCCGATCCCGTCGGAGTGCTGCGGCAGGAGGCTGCCGACCGCCTGGCGGAGCTGCTGCCGATCCGCTACGGGAGGATGGCGTCCTCACCGTTCGCGTTCCTGCGCGGCTCGGCCGCGGTGATGGCCGCGGACCTGGCCGCCGGACCGGACACCGGTCTGACCGTCCAACTGTGCGGAGACGCGCACCTGCTGAACTTCGGCGTCTTCGCCTCACCGGAACGGGCACTCCTGTTCGACCTCAATGACTTCGACGAGACGTTCCCCGGGCCCTTCGAATGGGACGTCAAGAGGCTCGCCGCCAGCACTGCCGTCGCCGCCCGGGAGAACGGCCACAGCGACGACCACGCGCGGCGCGCCGCCCTCGCGGCAGCCGCCTCCTACCGGCTGTCCATGCGGCGACTCGCCGCACAGGGCGAGCTCGCGGTCTGGTACGAGCGGGCGGACACGGCCGAACTGCTGGCCCTGATCCGCGGGACCAAACTGCACGGCCGGGTCGAGGGGAACCTGGCACGGGCCCGTCGGCACACCAGCATCCAGGCGGTCTCCAAGCTCACCGAGATCCGCAACGGCCGTCGGCGCATCCTCCACGACCCGCCCCTGCTCGAACGCATCGAAGAACCCCAGATGCGGGCGGTCGGCAAGATCTTCAGCGAGTACCGCAACACGCTCCCCGAAGAGCGGCGCCTGCTGCTCGATCGCCACCAGTTCGTCGACGCGGCGCGCAAGACCGTCGGCGTCGGGAGCGTCGGCACCCGCTGCTTCATCGTGCTGCTGGCTGGCCGCGACGAGTACGACCCGCTCTTCCTCCAGCTCAAGGAGGCCGGACCCTCGGTGCTGGAAGGCCACCTCCCGGCTGCCGGCCCCGACCACCACGGCCACCGCGTCGTGGCAGGACAGCGACTCCTGCAGGCCGCATCGGACATCTTCCTCGGCTGGACGACCGGACCGAACGGACGCCACTTCTACGGGCGGCAGCTGCGCGACATGAAGGGCTCGGCCGTCGTGGAGACGATGTCCCCGCGCCTGCTGCGCCGGTACGCCGAACTCTGCGGCACGGTCCTCGCCCATGCCCACGCCCGCTCCGGAGACCGCATCGCCATCGCCGGCTACCTGGGCGGGTCGGACGCGTTCGACCGCGCCATCGCCGACTTCGCGCTGCTCTACGCAGACCAGTCCGTGCAGGACCATGCCCTGCTCACCGCGGCGATCGCCGATGGCGTCATCACCGCCACCCCCGGTGTCTAGCGCGAGGGAGCGGCGTGCCCAACGGGGCCGGAGAGGCGCTCAGGCAGTGCCCCCGGCAGCGATCAGGGCAGCGACCGCCGGCAGTCCTGCCTCGGCCAGGGCCCGGCGCTGCCGGTCCGCCGCCGTGCCTTCCCGCAGGAGGCGGTGGACGAGCGAGGTCACCTCACGGTGGTCGCCGTTCTCCTCGAGGGCGGGACCGATGTGCTGCAACAGCATGCCCACCACGTCCCCGCTGCTGCGCAGCCGACCGCCCGGATCCACCAGCGTGCCGCTCAGGCCGTGTCGGGCCGCATACCATGTCGCGGCTTGGAGGGCCTCCTGGCGGCACAGCGGGGGAGCGATCCCGGTCTTCTCCTCGGCGATCGCGGTCTCGGCGAGCCCGCGGACGACGCCGGCGAGCATCACCGCATCGTCGGCCTCCAGCTGTACGTCGCAGCAGCGGATCTCAATGGTCGGGAAGCGCTCGGAAAGCCGGGCCTGCCAGTACAGCTGTCCCCGGTCGGGGATCACCCCCGAACTGAGCAGCGCATCGGCCCGGGCCTCGTAGTCCTCCGCCCCCGCGAAGTACGGCGGCGGGCCGCTGACCGGCCAGCGGCCGAAGATGATCGTGCGCCAGCTCGCGTAACCGGTGTCGCGTCCGTCCCACAGGGGCCCGTTCGCGGCCATGGCCAGCAGCGTCGGTAGCCAGACGCGGATCCTGTTGAGCACGGCCACGCCGGTCTCCCGGTCGGGAAGTCCCACGTGGACGTGCATGCCGCAGATCAGCTGTTCTTCGACCAGCAGCCGGGCGTCCCCGCGCATCTTCAGGTACCTGGCGTTGCTGGTGACGGGCACGGGCAGGACGTCCCGGACCGGGGCGGTGCCGGAGATTGCGATCCGGCAGCCGTTCGCCTGGGCCGCGGAGGCGACCGCGTGACGCAGCCGCAGCAGATGGCCCCCGACCTCCTCGAGCGCCGTGCACACGGGAGTGGCGACCTCGATCTGCGCCTGCAGCAGCTCGTCCTGGACCTCGTCCGCGTCTGCGATCGGTGTGAGGCGGGCCGTGGCGCGCACGTCCTGCACGAGCGGAGCGGGTAGGAGAGTCACGGGGTCGACCAGCAGGTACTCCTCTTCGACGCCAACGGTGATCATGCAGGGTGGGTACCCCGGACGTGCGGTGCTCCCCCGGCCCCGCCGCCTGATTAGTGCATTGGGCAGCAGACTTGACCCCTACGGGTGGTTGGCGGGTCACGCTCGGCGGCAGCTCGCTTCCGGATCGTCGTGGATCAGTGCGCAGACCATTTGCTCGCCGCGACGATGGTCGGGAAGCCGGTGGGGTCGAAGTCGGGGTAGCAGCCCGTCGTGAGCTCCGGACGGGACGAGGGCACGCGCCTGTCGGCTCCGGTCCGCATCGCTCATGGTGCCGTAGCGGCGGATGTCGACGACGAGCAAGGCCGGATCCGGGCGGACCAGAGCGACCTGTCCACTTCGTGCACGTGGACGAGCCCGTCTGCCGCCCGGATCGCCTTCCGGAACCGGGGTACGGAGGTCCGGATGCATGCCGGGAGCCCGGTGGTGGCCTCGTCCCGGCCCCGATCGGTCAGGCGGTGGCGCGAGAACGGCTGTCGTTCGAGCACAGGGCCCAGATCACGAAGATGGCGATGGCGATCGAGATGATGGCCCACACCGGTGTGTAGGGCAGCCACATGAAGTTCACGATGATGCTGAACCCTGCCACTGCCACGCCGAGGACCCGCGCCCACATGGCGGCGCCCTTGAGGAGTCCGATGCCCACGACGATGAGGATGACGCCGAGGATCAGGTGGATCCAGCCCCAGGCAGTCACGTCGAACTCGAAGACGTATTTGCCCAGGCGCGCGTAGACGTCGTCCTCGGCGATGCCGGCGATGCCCTTGATCACGGCGAGGATGCCATCGACCAGGAGCAGGACACCGGCGAACATGGTGCCCCCCGCTGCCCAGCCGTATCGGTCGTCGTACGCCCTGTTGTCGCGGGGCGCACCGGCAGGAGGGGTGGGGGATGTCTGCGTCACGAGGAGCTCCCTTCGCCAGCCCGGGCGTTGCAGTCGGGCTGTTTGGCCCCTTGCAGTCGGGCTGTCTGGTCCAGCGTCCGGCCGGGCCCGGCCGGACGTCACCTGGGCGCGTCCATTCGGGTGAATTGTGTCCGGCTGCGTGTGCGCGGGGGAGGCCACCCGACGGCACGGCCGGCCGTGCGGGATCACGGCCCGGCGGGGAGCATGGGTTGTGTCTGGTCCGTTCGGTCAGATGCGTCCCCATGCCCTGGAGAAAGCCATGACGGACCTCAAGTTCGAGCAGAAGCGCTCGTTGTCGCGCGTCGCGGCCGCCGACCAGCTCGCGGCGCTCGCCCAGGCGCTCCGAGAAGGTGGGAAGACGGAGGTGCAGCTGGGTTCGGGCGTGCTCAGCCTGCGCGTCCCCGACGAGCTCCACAGCGAAGTGGAGATCGAGGTGGACGGCGATGAGATCGAGCTGGAGATCGAGCTGAAGTGGACCACCGGCCGGCCCCGCAAGGTTGCCCGCCCCGCGCAGAAGGCCGCGAAGGAACCGGAACCGGCCCCCAGCGCCCCGGCGCGCCCCGCGCGGACCAGGAAGGCCGTGACGGCGGCCAAGCCGCGGCGTTCCGCCGCGAAACGCGCATGAGTGACGGATTCGCACCACGAGAGGACTGACGTGACCAGAGACAACGGGCTCGACGAGATGGGCCCCATCGACTACCTCGTCGTCGAATTTCCGGGCAGCCGCCTGACCGGTGAAGGGATGCCGCTGCTCGTCGACCTCGTGGACCGCGGCATCATCCGCATCCTCGACCTGACCTTCCTGACCAAGCAGGAAGACGGGTCGGTGAGGGGTTTGACCCTCGCGGACGTGACGGGAGACGGCAACCTCGACCTCAGCTTCTTCGAAGGAGTCTCCTCGGGTCTGCTCGGCGAGGACGACCTCGCCGAAGCCGGCTCGCTGCTCGCGCCGGGGGATTCCGCGGCCGTTCTCCTCTACGAGAACCTGTGGGCAGCGCCTTTGGCCGCCGCCCTGCGCCGTGCCGACGCGCGGATGGTCGCGAGCGGCCGGGTGTCGCCGCAGGACCTGATCGAGGTGCTGGACGCGCTCGACGACGCCGCGGCCTGAAAGACACCACGGCACACACAGACCACGAAGAGAAGCACCGAAACTGAGGCAGGAAACCATGCCCGGACTACTGCGCGGCGTCGTGCGAACCGCCGCCATCGCCGGGACGGCCACGGCCGTCTCGAATCGTGTCTCACGCCGTCAGGCCGGCCGCTGGTCCCAGCAGAACGACGCTGCGGCGGCGGCCCAGCAGCAGACCCAGCCGGAGCCGGCCGCCCCGCCGCCCTCCGCCGCGCCCAGCATGGACGACAAGATCGCCCAGCTGAAGGAGCTCGCCGCCCTCAAGGAGCAGGGTGTGCTCACCGAAGCGGAACTGGCGGTGCAGAAGGACCGCATCCTCAACTCCTGAAAGTGCGGCTCCGACCTGCGGTGAAGCGGAGGCCAACCACGTGAGCATGCATGCCAAGGCGCGTATGGCACTGCTGTCCGGCGCGGCGGCGCTGATCGTCATGCTGGTGTTCGCCGGCTTCCGCAGCGTCGTCCTGGTGCTCGTGGCACTGGCCGGAGTGGCCGTGACGGCTGCCGCCGTGTGGCTGGTACTGGCTCATCGCGGCCCCGTCAGGTGGCTGGCGGCGCTGATGTGCGTGGCGGTACCCGCGGCCGTGATCGTCTGGTACGCGCACGTCGGACTGCTCTGGGTGGTGCTCTGCACGCTGCTCCTGTGGGCCCTGGCAGTGGCGGCGGGGCGATCCGCGCTCGCCGAGGAGGGCCGGACCCGGATGCCCGTGCATCAGGCCGTGCCGCCGAAGCGGCCGTTCATCATCATGAATCCGCGCTCCGGCGGCGGGAAGGTCGGCGCCTTCGGCCTCCGGGAGAAGGCCGAGGCGCTGGGCGCCGAGGTGGTGATGCTGGACTCCGACCACCCCCAGGACGTCGCCGAGCTCGCCCGCCGGGCGGTGGACCGGGGCGCCGACCTCGTGGGCGTGGCGGGCGGCGACGGCACCCAGGCACTGGTCGCGGGCGTGGCGGCGGAGCGGGACGTACTGTTCCTGGTCATCAGTGCGGGCACCCGCAATCACTTTGCACTGGACCTCGGACTGGACCGGGGCGACCCGGCGGCTTGCCTGGACGCACTGACCGACGGGGTGGAGGTGCGGGTGGACCTCGGCCGGATCGAAGGGCGTCCCTTCGTGAACAACGCGTCCTTCGGCGCGTACGCCGAAGTGGTACAGAGCCCGGCGTACCGCGACGACAAGATCCGTACGATTCTGGCGCTGCTGCCCGACCTGCTCGCGCGCCGCGGCGGACCGAGACTGAGCGTGCGCGCCGAAGGCACGACCGTCGAGGAACCGCAGGCCGTGCTGGTGAGCAACAATCCCTACGGCCGCGGTGACGCGGCGGGGCTGGGGCGGCGCATCCGGCTGGACACCGGAACCCTCGGCGTCCTGAGCGTGAAGGTGAACAACGCCGCCCAGGCGGCCGGCATCCTGCGCCACGAGGGGTCCGGCGGCTTGACGTCGCTGACGACCCGGGAGGTCGTCGTCGACTCGGACGGTCCGCTCGTGCGGGTCGGAGTGGACGGCGAGTCGCTGACCATGCCCGCACCGGTGCACTGCCGCGTGGAACCGGGGGTTCTGCGGGTCCTGGTGCCCCGGCACCGGCCCGGCGTCAGGGCCGGGGTGCCGATGGACTGGTCCGGGGTGCGCAGGCTGGCGCTGACGATGGGCAGGGTGGCCGTCGGCGGCCGCCCCGGGCCTTCCGGGACGCGTGCCCCTTCCTGACGGCGCCGGCGCCCCCGCCGGTTTCACTGTGTGTGCCGGGGATTGCTCCGCGGTCGTCCTCAACGGCGATAGCGACGGTCCCGGGGCCGCCATCCGTATGGCCGTACCCACAGTGCCCCGCCCGCGCCAACGATGACGTCAGGCCATCACCGCCAGCAGCGCGGCTGCGGCGATTCCGGCCTTGAGCGCCTCTGAGGCCGTGCTGGCGAAGGTCTCACGAAAGCCGCGCACCACCTGCAGGCAGGCGGCGACGGTGAACGAGACGCCCATCAGCATCAGCCACTGCGTGTTCTGGGTGACCAGGCCCGGGTTCGAGGTGCGGTTACGGAACAGTTCCGTCGCCAGCAGCACCTCCCGACCGGCGCGCTCGCGGAGCCGTACCCATGCGAAGAAGCCGACCAGCACCGCCCCGCCGGCCGGCAGCAGGCCGAGCGCCGGCCAGCCGTTGTCGTCGACGGCCAGAATGCCCGTCACCAGCAGAACCGGACCCGCCGCCGACAGCACCGCCCCGACGGTGTCGAAGGGCCTGGCGCGGTCGGGCGGCAGCGGATCGTCGATCTTGCGGCTGAGCACCACGATCACCAGCGCCTGGAACACGAACGCGGCCCGCCAGCTGATCGCACTCGTGATCAGCCCGCCGATCAGCGGACCGGCGGCCGCCCCGATCCCGCCCATCGCCGTGATCGCGCCGAACGCACGCGCCCTCGACGCCCTGTCCGTAACAGCAGCATGGTCAGGATGTAGACCGGCGGAATCAGCAGCACCGTGCCCGCACCCTCCAGAATCGAGTTCCCGAGGATCAGCA
Organism: Streptomyces sp. NPDC037401; assembly: GCF_055602345.1. Lineage (NCBI taxonomy): Bacteria > Bacillati > Actinomycetota > Actinomycetes > Kitasatosporales > Streptomycetaceae > Streptomyces > Streptomyces sp. NPDC037401. The sequence continues at coordinate 158,772 of NZ_JBVJWO010000016.1, read as the reverse complement.
CGCCCAGCCCCGGCGCGGCCGCACTGAGTACCGCCCCGACCCCGTAGACCATCACACCCGGCGAGGCCCGTGGGTTCAGGGGAATTTGATCTTGTTTTCGGAGTCGCCGGTCTGGGCGAGACCCGAGTCTGGAGAGGTGCGAGGCCGGCGGGTGGTGGTCGCCGGTGGTGCCGGCGACAGGTGACGGACGGTGACCGTCAGTCCCGTTTCTGCGGAGAGCTGGGCGAGTTCGGGTTTCCTGGCCCGGGTGCGAGCGTCGCCCGGCTGCGCACCAGCGCAGCCGCACAGCACTCAGGTGGGCCCGCGGCGGCCTGTCGGCGCTGACGACGTGTCATTCGCCGACCAGCGACGGGGCCGCCCAGCGGGCGAACTCCTCGAAGGCGCGTGGCTCACGGCCCGTCAGTTCCCGCACCGAGCTGGTGGTGAAGGCGTTCAATCCGCCGCGCAGCGACCCGAAGACGGCCACCACCTGCTCCGCGAGCCACTGTGGCAGACCTCCCTGGGCCATCCCGGCGGCCGCCGCCTCGTCCGGTACGTCCACGTACTCGATCGGGCGGCCCAGGGCACTCGACAGACGCCGTGCGACCTCGGTGTAGGTGATCGCCTCCGGGCCGGTGAGGACGTGGGTGCTGCCGTCGTGGTCGGCCGTGACCAGCACCGCGGCAGCGGCGCTGGCGACGTCACGCGGATCGACCATCGCGATTCGCGCGTCACCGGCGGGGAGGAAGAAACGGCCGGCCTGCCGGATGGTCGCGGCAGAACCGAGGATGTTCGACATCATGTGGCTTGAGCGCAGCACCACCGTCGGGATGCCCGAGCCGCGCAGGTGCTGCTCGATGCGGCCGTGCTGATCGAAGAAGACCGTCGGCGAACCGGCCTCTGCCCCGATCGTGGACAGCATGACCACCTGCCGGACACCCGCGGCCGCTGCCGCGTCGATTGCGTTCGTCCCGTATTCGACCTGCCTGGGGTCGTTTGCGCAAACGAGGAACATCCGCTCGATACCGTCGAGAGCCCGCCGGACAGACGCCGGTTCGGCGAAGTCGCCGTGCGCCAGCTCGGTCTCGCCGCCGAGCTCGGCAGCCGCGCGATCCGGGTCGCGGACGAAGGCGCGGACCGGAATGCCGCGCTCACCCAGCTCCGCGACGACCTTCGAACCGACGTTCCCCGCCGCGCCCGTCACCAGCACCGTTGCCATCTTGCTCACTCCCGGGGATCGACCTGCGCAGCCCAAAGTATCCGAAGGGTGACACCGGGTTGCGGAAGAGCGCCGACGAGTACTCCAGCAGTCGTGATCTTGCTGGTCGGGGCCGTCCTGCAACGGGTACGGCGCCCGGTGACCATCGTGGATCCTGCCCGTTTGCAGGACATGCCCGAGGTTCTGATGGGCCGTATCGACGGCGCGTTTTGCCCGGGTGGAACCGCGGAGGCGGGCGCGGGAGTTCGTGCTCGGACTCTTGGCGGACCTGCCGCGCAAGCACTGCTGGACGCCGGCCGAGTACACCGGGGACGCGACCCCGTACGGCCTGCCAGGGCCTCGTTCCACGGTCGCCAGTCCCGCTGGTGGTTGGGAGCGCCACGCTGTGAGGGACGGCGTCGGGGCGACTGGCTTCCACCTCGCCGAGGCGACGAGTGCCAAGCGGCGGGTGGGCTGCGGGTTCAGGCGGCCGGGTGGGACGTACGGGCGCCGGCCGATGGTCTGGCGATCTTGTCGTCGGCGCGCGGTCACGCCGCGCAGCGGCCCTTGCCCAGCGACGTGCAGGCCGGCAGGGACGGGCCTGCCGGCCGCTGCCGTAGCGGTGGGAACTCGCTGGCGGCCGGGGGAGTCTCTGCGTTCACGAACCGCCGTGCGCGCTGCCGCCTGCGGTCCACCCCCTCCCGAGTGCCCTGCACGACCACCGGGCCGTCCTGCGTCCCGATCGCTGCAATAGCCCCTATCGTCCCGACCCTCATCGTTGCTCCGTTGCTCACCCGCCGCCAAGAGAACGGCAAGCTCCAGGCTGGAGCCGAGGGCACGAACCAGGTCCAGCGCATCGTCATGGCCTGCAACCCTGCTGGAGGCCTGACCCACGCCGGACGCGAGGTCTCCCGGTCCATGGCCGGGCGACCGCACGTGTTCCGATCGGCGGCGCACGCCCTAGGCTGTGCGCCGGTCGGCCCCAGGCGCGGGGGCCCAGGGGGCGGGGAACAGGATGTCCGTAGAACGTCACATAGCGGGGATGCTCCAGCAGATCGCCCGTCAGCAGGACATCGTCGAGATCGCCCCCCAGGGCACCACGCCGAAGGCGGCCGCCCTGGCGCAGGTGGCGGAGCAGTACGGCTACACGTACGGCATGGCGTACAGGACCGGGTTCAAGAACTCGCTCGTCCAGGTCCGGATGTACCGGGACCCGCAGCCCGATGCGCGCGTCCGCGAGGCGGCCACCATCAGCGCCCATCCGCAGGCGGGCAACGGCGGGACAGTGCCGGGGCTGGAGCAGGGTTCGCTGAAGCCGCTCCCCGAAGCGGTCGGTGCCGTGGCCGTGCTGAAGGACCTCATCACCTTCGACGTCATGGCCCTGTACGTCGTCGACCGGAGCCAGAAGGTGAAGGGCTACCTCGCCTGCGCGGTCCTGACCGTCCTCCTGCTCATCGACAGGTCGCCGGTCGAAGCGGTCGCTTCCGGCGGGGCGGTCGCGCTGATCTTCACCGTGGCGTTCAAGGTGGGCGCGATCCGCCGCGGGAAGATCGCACAGCGGCTGACGGACGCCGGGTTCCTCGCGGTGCGCGACGAACAGGGCAGCCGGCGGTTCCTGCGCCCGGGGCAGCAGTTGCCCGGCCGCACCAACCTGTTCGCCGCCTGAGGCCCCGGGCCTGCGGCGCGGACAGGACTGGGACACCGCTGGGCAGCTGCCCCCGGCCGAGCCCGCCCGGCTGCTCGGCGTGCACGCGTCCCGGGTGATGACGCGGCGCGGCTCCACCGCAGTCACCGACCGCGACTCCGCGATGGCGATCGTGGTGACCGCCATCAAGTCCACGGCGAAGGGCGGGATCGGCAGGCTCCGCGAGCGGCCGCGGGGAGAGGTCTGGGAAGCCCGGCGAGCCGTGGCGGGGCCTTCCTGCGGGCCCACGTGGCGGCCGGACATCCGCGCGTTGGTGAGATGCAACCGTTGGCATGGCGGTGTTCTACTGCGCGAAGTGCGGTGCCGAACTCACCTCGGACCTGCAGGAGCGTCGGGGCGTCCCGGATACCTCGCTGCATGACGGGGACCGGCATGCAAGACGCGGCTCGCGCCTTCGGCAATCCCGCGAGGCACCTACGCCATCGACGCCGAGCCCTGGGGCCCCCTCGTGGCCCCAGGCACCCAGGCGGTGTCCGCACTCGTGAGCCGGGCTCTTCTCATGCCGCCCGGCATGACCGAGATGGTGCCCACCGGCCCCCGGGACTCTGTCATCGTGCCCCCGGAGGACGCCCCGAGCCTGCAGCTGGCCGGCTCCCCGGGGATTTGATCCACGGCTGCTGCGGACCTCTCGGTACCGGGACCCAACATGACGTGCGTGTGCGGGGCGGGCGTGGCACCTCTTGCGGCGGACCGTATGGGTCCGCACGAGGGATGGCTCAGCCGCCCGGTAGCCCCAACTGAAACAGCGAGGCGAAATTTGTCTCATCGGCTATTTTCCGTGCGGCTCGAACCGGAGTTCCCTACCCTGCCCGGATGACAGAGAAATCCGAGAGGCTGATGCTGGTACGCGCGGGATTCGAGCGGGTCCATGTGGAGCACGACTGGTACGACGGCCCCAGGCGGGGGATTGCCGATGTCCAGGGGACAGCGCACTACTTCAGTGCGTTCAGTGCGAATCACGACCACTGGCATGCCGACGATCCCTACGACGACGAGTACCTGGTGTGGCCCATCGATGAAGCGTTGCTCTCCCTGGAGCGAGAGCAGTCCGCGATAGTGGCCGACTGGCACAGGCGTCTCGCCGAGGGCACCGCGACGACGGGCTTTCCTGTCCACGGTGGAGTCGACAGGCGCTACGACGAGCTGCAGGCGTTGCTCGGGCCCTGGCGGGAGGCACCCGCCGGTGCGCATCGGCTGGTGGCCGAGTGGAAGACCCCCGCAGAGGACCAGTACGACGCGGAAGCACCCGCTTACATGGTCAAGTGGCGCCAGGAGCGTTGAGAGCGGTGGCGCGCAGCCGCCGGGTCTGCTGGTCCAGTCGGTCCTGTTCCTGCAGGTCAGAGGCCATCCCGTCCACTGCCGGGAGCTGCTCGTTGATCTCCGTGATCACGACCACAGCGGAAGCAGGACACGTCGTGGTGGGCGGCTACGGGAACGAGCAGCGAATGGCGACATGGGTTGAGCACGGCGTGGTGATCGCACCAGGTCGGGTCGCTGCAGCCATCCGCCAGGCGTTGCTTCACCATGGCTGGACGCCCTGGCTGCGTGGCAGACAGGTCTCCTTGCGGTGCCGGGACAGGGCTCCTGATCTGGCCGATCTCAGGTTGATCACTTGGTGACCTGGACTGCGCTGCGAACGATGGCGGTCCGGAAACCGGAACGAAGACCCCAAGCCGTTTACCGGGACCAAGACAGCTCAGGAGATCCTCGAATCTCTCGCCTGCTCCGGCCGATGCGTCTCCGGCCCATGACAACAGGGCCTGCCCGACAGGCAATTGGCAAGGTGAGCGCGGTGAACGGGCCGGGTCGCCGCCTTGCTCCCGGCCGGGTACCGCCGGCCCCCGCTGTCTATCCTCACAGGTGGCGTCGGCCCAGCGCGCAGAAGCGTGATTCCGGGCCACCAATGAGGGATGAGGGATGCTGCTGTGGATACGGCGATCGGGTGGGCCTTCGGGGCGGTCGGGATACTGTTTGTGGCCGTGGGAATCGCGGTGCTCATCTACACGGCCCGCAAGGTCGTGGAGCGCAGGAAGATCCTGCGGGAGGGTCTCGTTGCGGAGGCCAGTTGCCTGGAGACGTTCGTGGTGCACCACTCGTCGCAGGGGCACGGGCAGAGCCAGCGCCGTTTGATCCTGGGGTTCCAGACGCCCGACGGGCGGGATGTGCGGGCCGAGGTGGTTTCGGGCGTGCCGCATGTGGTCGGGGACGTTCTTCCGGTGCGGTATCTGCCGCAATGCCCCGAGCGGGCGCTGCCGGCCGGAGCAGCATCCGGGATCGGGAGCGGCCCGATCCTGATCGGCGCAGTGATGGTGTTCATCACCTGCATCGGACTCTTCATCGCGACGACGGCCTTCAGCCTGGCCGCTTCGACGAGGTACTGAGGCGCCAGCAATAGAAGTCACACACCAATGTGTCGGTCCGCGTCCCCCAAGCTCCGTGTATCCGCTGACGGTTCGGGGGTGGTGAGGCACGCCGGTGCACGCCGGTGCACGGTACTGGCAGACCTTGCCGATGCCACCGGGCTGACCAGCGTGTACTCCACGCGCTGAGAACTCTTCGGCCGCGCGGTACAGGCCACGACCCTGGTGGGCCGCACGGAGGCCCTGCTCGCCGAAGAGGGCGTCACCGGGGCCGCGGTGACCGTCACGTACACCATGTGACGCACACGGTCTACATCACCTCCAATGCGCTGCCGCTGTGGGACGAAGCGGCCCTTCCTCCGGTCCGCCGAGCGGGCCGCCTGCCGGGAGCCCTCCGAGCGGCTGAACAACGACCCGGCCGGGTGGCCGTACGGACGCTTCGCCTTCCAGGGGAAGCAGCTCGCGGCCCCTGCGACCAGCCGTACCGTCCACGGCCTGGGATCCGGTGACGCTTCCTCCGGCTGCGCCCACGCCGGGCAACGGTGAGCCCGGCCGTCACATCACCCGTTCCCGAATCCGCAGACCGAAGCCGAGTACAAAGCGAACCGCCGGACCGCCGACGACTACGACCGCCAGGAGCAGGAGGCCGCCGACGAGATGAGGGCCTGCTACCCGCTGCCCGAAGAGGGCGAATGCCCGCCGAAATCCTCCTCGGCCGCCACGGCGGCGGCTACCGTGGCGGTGAGACCCGCCTGGAGGAGCCCGTGAGCGCCCAGCCCGAGCACACGCCCGTCCCGTCGTACGCGCCCGCACCCGGCGCCCCGGCCGAACTCCTTGCCCAGCTCCGCGCTGACCGGCGCGCGGAGCACTGGGTGCCGGCCTTCGAGCGGGAGTGGACGGCCGCGCTGGAGGAGTCCCGCCGGACGTTCTCCCTCGCCGGGCTATACGAGGTCGTCCAGGACTGGCAGGGCCGCCTCGCCCACGCCCCGGTGGTCGACGCGTTCGTCGCCTCCGGCTACGACGACAGCGAGACCATCGACATGGCGGAGCTGCGGGGAAGGCGCCGGTGACCGGACAGCCGTACGCGGTCCGCTTCTCCGCGCCGGCCGCGAAGGTCCTCGACACCCTGCCCGAACACGCCGAGGACACCGTGTGGGACGTCCTGGACGCCGCCGCGGCCGACCCGTGGGGCTTCCGGCAGTGGAACGCCGACGACCCCGAAGGCGAGGACGTGCGCTACGCCTCCGTCGGCCGGCTGTCCCTCACCTACTGGGTGAACATGCCCCTGCACCGCCTGACCGTCCTGAACATCATCTGGCTCGGATAGCCACCCGGTGACAACGCCCCGACCCTGGCATCGCAGCTGCCGGGGTGGGGCGTTTTGCCTCGTGGTCACGGCCGCATCCACCGGTGGCCACTCGGGCGGCAACGCGTATCAACCCATATCCGGCCCGTGGGAGCCCGGTTCGCGCAATTCGCTGCAAGCTCGTGGCGCCCGCACCGCGCGGCCCACGTGGCGACGACGACGTGCAGGCAGCGCGCCGGTGGTTGCGGCTCTCGTGCACCGAACCAGGCACCCATCTGCCTGCGTGGTGTCCGCACGGGTGCGGACAGGTGCGGAATCACCGGTCCTTCACGTCACCGTCCTTACAGGAAAGGCTACTCCGAATCCCCAATCCCCAACCCCCAAGCCCCGCCGGAGACTTCATGCCCGCCTGATCACCGTGTCGACGGGGTGCTTGCAGACCGGGCAGAGAAGCACGCCTTGCGGCCCGGCCTCGCGCTTGTTCACCCCCGTTTGCTGGACAGAACCTGCCCGCCTTGTCGTCGTCCCGTCCTTGCCGGTATCGGAAGGCTGGCCATCGGCGCGACCCGCGGGCGCGAGCAGAAGGGGCGGCATCGCAAGGACGTGACGCGGTATGTGGTCGGTTGGATGCCCCGGAAGGGCGCGAGTCGGCGTGCACATGAATATGGCGTGCATGCCGACAGCCGCCCTGAATTCGCCGACGACAGCGTCGAGGTCGTTGTGGTCGGCAGCTGATGAGCCCTACGGTGGATCGAGTTGCATCGCTTTCGTGGCAGTCGTTCGTGTTGCGGTGGATGCCAGGTAGGTGATGCGGAGGGTGCCGGTGGTGTGTTCGCGGTCGACGAGCACGTTGACGCCGTAGACCGACTGGATCAGGTCCGGTGTCAGCACGGCCTCCGGGGCGCCCGCGGCGGCCACCTGTCCGTGGTCGAGGAGGACGATGTGGTCGCAATACCGGGCGGCGAGGTTGAGGTCGTGCAGGGCGACGACGCAGGTGGCGTCCAGTGTCGTCAGCAGGTCGAGGAGTTCGAGCTGATGGCGGATGTCGAGGTGGTTGGTGGGTTCGTCGAGCAGGATCTCCTGGGGCTCCTGGGCGAGGGCTCGGGCGAGTTGGGTGCGCTGTTTCTCGCCTCCGGAGAGGGTGTGCCAGCTGCGGTGCTGTTTGTCGGTGATGTCGGTCCGTTCCAGTGCCGCGTCGACGATCCGACGATCGTGCTCGGTCAGGGCGTCGAAGCGGCCGCGGAACGGTGTGCGTCCGAGTTCCACGACCTGGCGGACGTTGACGTGGTTGTGGGCGGACACGTCCTGCTCGACTACGGCGAGCCGTCGGGCCAGCACCCGCCGACTGAGGTCGTCCAGGCTGGTGTCGTCGTAGCGGATGGTGCCGGTGTCGGGACGGCGCAGTCCGGCGAGCAGGCGTAGCAGTGTCGACTTGCCCGAGCCGTTGGGGCCGAGGAGGCCGACGGTCTTTCCGTCGCGGGCCGCCATCTCGATGTTGTCCAGAAGCAGGTGGCCTTTGACCGACCAGGAGAGTCGGGTGGTGGTGATGCGGCCCATCAGGACTCCAGACGCTTCAGGACCAGCGCGAAGGCGGGCGCGCCGAGAAGCGCGGTGATGACGCCGGCGGGCAGCTCGTGGGGTGAGAACGCTGTCCGTGCGAACACGTCCACCCAGATCAGGAAGATGGCGCCGACGATCGCGGACAGAGGCAGCAGGGAGCGGTGCATCGGGCCTGCCAGGATGCGGACGGCATGCGGGATGAGCAGCCCGATGAAGCCGATCGCGCCGGAGGCCGCCACGGCGGCCGCTGTGATGACCGAGGTCAGCACCATCAGCCAGGTGCGGGCCGCGGTGACGTTGATCCCCAGGGCGGCGGCGGAGTCCCATCCGAACGTGAAGGCGTCGAGGGCGGGCGCGAAGAACTGGATGGCGACCACTCCGATCAGGATGATCACGACGGTGACGGCCACCCCCTCCCACCGGGCGCCGCCGAGGGTGCCGAGCAGCCAGTAGGTGAAGCCGCGGGTGGAGTTCGCGTCCCCGCTGACCATGAGGATGACCGAGGTGACCGCGGCGAAGAACTGGGACACGAGTACGCCGGTGAGCACCACGCGGGAAGGGCTGGCGACGCGACCCCCGCCGAGCAGGAGCAGCAGCAGGCCGAAGGAGACCAGGCCGCCGATGAAAGCTCCGGTCGAGAGGGAGATGCTTCCGCCGATGCCCAGCAGGAGCACGGCGACCGCGCCGGTGGAGGCGCCGGAGGAGACTCCCAACAGGTAGGGGTCGGCCAGGGGATTCCTGGTGACCGCTTGCAGGACCGTGCCCGAGACCGCCAGGGCCATGCCGACGGCGGCGGCCAGCAACACCCTCGGGAAGCGCGACTCCCAGATCAGGGCGTCCAGCAGCCCCGGCAAGGGCGGGGTGGGGGCGATACCGCCCAGACCGACGTGCCGCAGGATCGTGGAGACGACATCGAGGGGCCGGATGTTCGCGCTCCCGAAAAGCGACGCCGCGACGACCGACACCAGCAGCCCGGCCACGGCCACGAAGAAGAGCGCTACCGTCGAGGCGCGCCGCGGACCCACCGGAACCGTTTCACGGCTGGTGACCGGATTCCCGGTGGGCGCGGCAGTAGTGTGTGAACTCGTCGTCATGGTGAAACAGTTCACCCGAGCTTGTTCAGGCCGTCGACCAGCGCGGGAACCACGGACGCGCTGCCGTAGCTGGGATCCATGTGGGAGCCGGGGACGGAGATGAACCGGTCACCCTTCACCGCGCTGAGCTTGCTGGTCAGGGGGTCCTTCTTGAGCAGGTCGATCTTTTCCTTGGCGGAGTCGTTGGGTTCGCCTCGGGTCAGGTCGGCCAGGATGATGACGTCGGGATTCCGGGCGGCGACCTCGTCCCAGCTCACCTCGGCCCACTTGGTCTTCGCGTCGGCGAAGATGTTCTGGACACCGACGAGGTCCGAGATGTGCTGCGGCAGACCACCGGGGCCCGCTGCCCACGGAGTGCCCTCGTAGGTGGAGTAGAACCACATCACCTTCAGCGGAGTGTCGCGCTTCTTGACGGCGCCCAGGGCCTTCTGCACTACGGCCTGCTGTTCGGTCGCCAGTTTCTCTCCGGCGGCGGGCATGTCCATGATCTTGCCCAGCCGGCGGTACTCCTCGTACAACATCTCGAAGTTCGCGCCTGCCACGCTCTCGTGGGACGAGCAGTCGAACTCGGTCAGGTAGGTCGGCACGCCCAGGTCGTGGAGCTGCTTCCGGTCGCCGGACTGCTCGGCGGTGAACATGCTCGCGAAGGAGCCGTAGACGAAGTCCGGCTGCGCTTCCAGCAGCTTCTCGTGTTTGATCTCCTGCCCGTGCGCGGACAGGAGCGGAATCTTCTTGTACTGCTGGGCGATCGCGTCCGGCGTCTTCTCGATCTCGTAGCCCGATCCGACGATCCGGTCACCCGCGCCCAGGTGGATGAGGATCTCGGCGGCGGTCTGGTTGAGGGTGACGACCTTCTTCGGCGCGGCCTTGTAGGTGACATCGGTGCGGCAGTTCTTGATGGTGAACGGGTAGGTCGTCGTCGCGCGCGTCCCCGTCGTCTGTGCCCGCTCGCCGGCATCGGCAGCGGTGTCGGCCGTGCACCCCGCAACCGCGAGCACCGTCAGGGCCGTAACTATTACGGTAATCGTTTTTGTCTTCATTAACAGGTACCAGTTCGTAGACGTGGGCTGAAGGGTCCTGGCGGCTCGGGGGGACCGACTGCCGGGAACACTCCACAGGCGGAGGGACGGCGTTTCGCGGCCGCGGAACGCCGCGGACGGCACATCGGTGAAACCGAGCGGATTCGCCAGGTGTTCTGACTATTCGATCGGGACGGGCGCTACCGCAGCATCGCGGCCAGCCGGTGGACGACCTGAGCGTCGAACAAGCCGTTGGCCGCCATCCAGTCGTCGTTGAACACGGTGTCCATGTACTTGTCGCCGCCGTCGCAGACCAGCACGACGATGGTGGTCCCGGGGCCCGCGCTCTGTGCCTGCTCCAAGGCCTTGTAGACCACGCCGCCCGCCGAACCGCCGATCAGGATGCCGAAGTTCCTGGCCAGGTAGCGGCAGGTCTCGAAGGCTTCCGAGTCACTGGCCTTGACCCCCTTGTCGATCAGTTCGTAGTCGACGACGCCGCCGATCTCCGAGCCTTCGGGCGTACCGGTGCCGGACTGGTGGTAAGGCGCGCCCTTGCCGCCGAAGACGACGGACCCCACCGGCTCGACGCCGATGATCTTCAGGTCCGGGATGCGTTCGCGCAGGACGCGGCCGGTGCCGCAGAGCGAACCACCGGTGCCGACGGCCCCGTACAGGTACTGGATGTCGTCGCCCAGGTCGTCGTGCAGTTCGCGGGCGAGCGGCCGGTAGCCGTTGGGGTTTCCCTGATTGCGGTGTTGCGCAGTCCAGTACGCGCCCTGCTCGGCCGCGAGTCGCTCGGCCACGGTGTCGCGTTCGGCGGTGGCGAGGCCTTCCTCGTCCCCGGCGACGTTGAGGATGTCGGCGCCGTAGGCGACCATGCCGCGCAGCTTGTCCGTGCTGGAGTGGTTGTCCACCACGGCGGTGAACTTGTATCCGCGTTCGGCGGCTATGAGCGCCAGGCCGAGCCCGGTGTTGCCGGAGGTGGACTCGACCAGCCACCCGCCAGGGGTGAGCAGCCCCGCCGCCTCCGCCTCGTCCACCATGTTCCTGGCCATGCGGATCTTGGCGGTGCCGGTGGGGTTGTACTGCTCCATCTTCAGCAGGACGGTTGCCGAACCGTCCGCAACTGACAGGTCGAGCAGGGGAGTTCGCCCTATCAGGTCAGATATCTTTCTTTTGATCACGGCTTGTCCTTCGTGCAGATCTCCGTCAGACACCGCACGAAGACGTCGTTGTCTCCGGGGGTCGACAGTGAGGCTCGGATGTAGTTCTCGTATCCCGGCTCGCGCCACGCCTTGACGATGATTCCGGCGCGGTGCAGCTCCTGGGCGACCCAGTCGGAGCGGCAGCCGGTGTCGATGAAGAGGAAGTTGGTCGAGGACGGGACCACGCGCAGGCCCGCGCCGCGCAGCCGGTCGGTGACCCTGGCGATCTCCGCAGCGGTCCGGCGGACCGTGTTCGCCAGGTGCGCGTGGTCGCCCAGCGCGGCGATGGCGGCGTCCTGGGCCGGCTGGTTGACGTTGTACGGAGTACGGACCCGGTCCAGTGCCTGGATCAGGGTGGAGTCGGAGGCGATGCCGTACCCCACCCGGACGCCCGCCAGGCCGTAGGCCTTGGAGAAGGTGCGCAGCACGATCCACGGCCGGTCCCGGCCGCGCAGGGCCTCGACTCCGTCGGGGTACTCGGGGTTGGGCCGGGCGAACTCGCCGTATGCCTCGTCGAGCACCAGCAGGGCCGATTCCGGGGTGGCGGCCACGACTTGCTCGAGGTGGCCGGCGCTGAGCATTGCGCCGGTGGGGTTGCACGGGTTGGCGAGGAAGACGAGTTTGGGGCCTGCGGCCAGCGCGTCACGCCAGGCGTCCGCGTCGAACCCGAACTCGGGGGTGACCGGGACCTTTTCGACCCGGGCACCCATGATGCGGGGGAAGATCTCGTGCAGGCTGAACCCGGGTGCCTGGGTGACCACCAGATCACCGGGATCGAGTACCGCCTGGCACAGCAGCTCCAGGATGTTCTCGGAGCCGTTGCCGAGCACGACGCGCTCGGCAGGCACGTCCAGGCTCTTCCCGATGGCCTCAGCGAGCCGTTTGCCGGTGGGGTCGGGGTAGCGGGAGACGCCGTCGGCGAGGCCCAGGCGGACGGCTGCGGCGACCGCCGGAGAGATGCCGAACGGGCTCTCGTTGTTGGAGAGTTTGATCACGCGGCGGGAGCCACTGAGGGCGGCCACCTCGTCCGGGTCGGCGCCGGGATCGTAGAGGGGCAGGCCCGCCACCTCCCTGCGTATCAAGGAGGCCGAAGTGGCTGGTGCGAGGGCGTGGTTCATGACGACTCCGGTTCCGGAACGGGTGCGCCGGCCGTCGCTCGCTGGAGCCGGTCGACGCGGCGCAGAAAGGCGACCAGCAGGATGGCGGCCGTGGCCGCGAGGCCGATGGTCTGGCCGATCCAGACACCCTCGACGCCCCAGTCGGCGGTCACCCCGAGCAGGTAGCCCGCGGGCAGCCCGATCAGCCAGTACCCGACAAGGGAGATCCGGAAGGGCCCCGCGGTGTCGCCGATTCCGCGCAGGATGCCGTTGCCGATGTTCTGCGTGGCGTCGAACACCTGCATGAGGGCGGCGATCAGCAGTCCGGTCACGGCCAGCGCGATGATGTCCGAGTTGCCGGCATGCTCGGCCGAGATGAACAAGGACACGATCGCGTTCGGGATCACCAGGTACACGACGGCGACCACCAGCGTCGCGATGACGCCCCAGCCCGTGCCGAGGAGCCCCATTCTGCGTGCTGTCACATAGTCGCCCGCGCCGTCGGCCTCGCTGATGTGGATCGACGCCGCGTGCGACAGCCCGGCGGAGATCATGAAGACGATGTAGACGATCTGGTTCAGCACCGTCTGCGCGGCCAGGGCATCGACGCCCAGGGAGCCGATGACCAGGGTCAGCACACTGAAGAACCCGGCCTCCGAGGCGTAGGTACCCGAGATCGGCAGGCCCAGGCGCCAGACGGACCGGACCGCGTCCCCCGACCAGCGCCGCGCATCGGGCGAGGTGAGGTACGGGCGCAGGACGCTGTCGCGCAGGATCACGGCGACGAACGCCAGGAAGGACAGCAGGAACACCGTGACGGTGGAGATCGCGACACCCACGAATCCGAATGCGGGCAGACCGAACTTTCCGTGGATCAATACGTAGTTCAGGCCGATGGTCACGCCGATCGAGGCCAGCGTGATGGCCAGCAGCGGGCCGGGCCGCTTGAGGCCGGTGGTGAAGTGCCGCAGGTTCTGGAACCACAGGCAGGGCAGCATGCCCGGCGCCATGACCATCAGGAACTCGCCTGCCTTGTCGACCACCGTCGGGTCCTGACCCAGCAGGACCAGCAGCGGACCGATCAGCAGGAGTGCCGCGCAGAACACCACACCGCACACGGTCGCCCAGAAGAACCCCGCGAACAGCAGCGCGCCGACGCGTTCCCGGTCGCCCCGCACCCGCGCCTCGGCGACCAGGTTGCTGACTCCGGTGACCAGTCCTGTCCCGGTGGTGCGCAGCTGGTTGAACAGCGCGATGGCCAGACCGGCGGCGGCGATCTCGACCGCGCCGAGCCTGCCCAGCATCACGATGTCCACCGTGGTCAGCGCGACATAGGCGAAGTTGGTCAGGATCAAGGGGAACGCGAGCTTGAGCAGCGTCCGCGAGTTCTTGACCCACCAGCCGGCGCCGGTCTCTGTCATGCCGGTCGTGCCGGTCGTATCGGTACTCACCAGAAGTTGACCTTTTCCCCGCGCCCGCCCGCCAGCGCGAGATCGGCCATGTACCGGCCCAGCGCGGCGTCAGTGACCGCCATACCGCTGTTGTAGGCGAAGACCACGTCGTCCGGATGGCGGCGTGCAGGTGCCCGGCCGAGCAGGATGTCCGGCAGTTGGGCATCCACGGACGGCAGGTTGCCGTCCTCGCCCCGCAGGTCGTCGCAGGTGGCATGCATCTGGGCGGTATCGGTGGCGATCCGGTAGTCCGCGCCATGGCACACGTCGGCGTGCACGCCATACCCGAGGAGTACCGCGACCGAGCCCGGCTTCATCCAGTCACGCCTGACCTCCTCCGTGACGGACAGGCCGGCGGCGCCGATCACGATGTCCGCCTCGCCGGCGGCCTCCCGGAGATCCTTGACGATCTCGACCTCGCGGCCGTCGACGCTGTCCTGGACCGCGCGCAGACCATCGGGGTAGGTGCCGCACACCTGCAACCGCTCCAACTTCGGCAAGGCCGCGAGCAGCATCGGCAGTGCCGCCTGCCCCTGGACACCGGTGCCGACGACCAGGGCGCTGCGTGCGTCGGGGCAGGCCGCGCGGGCGAACAGCGCGGTGGTGGCCGAGGAGCGCAGGGGTCCGAGCTTCACCACGTCCATCAGCGCGATGGGTGCACCGGTGGTGTCGTCGACGAGGAAGACGAACGAGTGGAACCGGTAACCGTCCCGGTTGCGGCGCGGGTCGAACTCGTAGACGGCCTTGAAGCAGACGGTGCCGCTACCCGCGTCCCTGGCCACCATCGAATAGCTCAGCGAGCGGTGGTCGGGATCGTCGATGATCGTCTTGACCGGGTTGTTGGAGCCGCCTTCGCGCAGTGCGCGGTAGGCCTGCTCGACGACCGCGATCACCTGTCGGCGGTCGAGGTCCAGTCCTTCTTGCTGGGACTGCGGCAACAGCCACAACTGCCCGGGTGGGGCGTAGTCTTGTGACATGCGAGGTCTCTCCTTCGTTGGCGGTCGCATCGGATTGGTTCGAGGTCTCATCGGAATCCGTCCAGTCGCCAGCGCGGCGGGGACCCGCCGTCACCGAGCCGGAGAACGGCCTTCAACGGCAGTGCGGCGTCATGGAACGGTGACTCGTTGGAGTCCATCTGGTAGCCGGCGGTGTTGAGGTAGGCCAGGTGGTCACCGCGCCGTACGGGCCGCGGGAAGCCGATCTTCCGCCAGGTCACCAGGTCGCTTTCCAGGCAGGTCGAGCCTGCGACGCAGGCCGGGAACATCTCGTCGGCGGTGGGCTCGGCGGACATCAGCAGCGGGTCGGGGAGATAGTCACTGTTGAACCACTGTTCGGAGAGACTGAAACTGCTGCCCGCGACGGTGACGATCGCGTACCCGTCGGTGTCCCGTCGGTCGTCGACCTGCTGGACGCGGTACATGGTGAATCCGGCCTGGTCCAACAGCGCCCGGCCGGGCTCGACGACGAACCGGATGCCGTTGCGTCCCGCCTTCGCCGACAGGCTCTCGCCACCGTCGACCGGGTGCGCCATGATCGCGCGCACTGCCTGGGCGGCGGGCTGCCCGCCGTACGGATAGAAGTCCTTGAAGTCCTTGGCCGCGTGGTAGTGCGCCGGCTCGTTCTGCTCAAGGAACTCGTCCCAAAGCCGCGGCTCGACATAGCGAACCGGCAACCCGCCGCCGATGTCGACCAGTTCCGCGCAGAGCGAGCCGCGCCGCCTGGCGTCGAGGCAGTGCTCGATCATCTCGTTCGCCGCCGTCGCGCGTTCCGCCGCGGAGTAGCCGTTCAGGTGGAAGGAGAATCCCCGGAGGCTGATCTGGTCGGCGAGTTCCGCGCACAGACCGACAGCGGCCTCGCGCTCGGCGGCGGACAGCCCGAAGCGGCTTCCCGGTTGGCCGGCCGTCCGGGACCGCAGCAGCACAGTGGCCTGCCGCCGCGCGAGCCGCGCGGTTGCCGCAAGCCGACGGAGTTCACTGATCGAGTCGACGGCGACCAGGCAGCCGTGCTGAACGGCGAGAGCGTGCAGCGTGTCGTCCTTCTCCGGGCCGGATATCCCGATCCGGTGTCCGGGCACTCCGCCGGCCAGGGCCTTGACCAGTTCGGGGGTACTGGCGACGTCGATCCCGACGCCGAGGGCGGCAGCCGACGTGACGTAACAGTCGGCCTTGTTCGCCTTCTTGGCGAACAGGATGTCGGCGGTGGCGCCCGCCTCGGCGAACGCCTGACGGAGTCCGACGACGTTCTCTTCGAAGATCTCGGGCAACACGATGTGCAGCGGTGACCCCAGGCCGTCCAAAAGGTCGGCCAGCAGGATGCGGTGATCCGCCAGGAGCGTGGAGACCGTGGGATGCCTGAGTGCGGTGAGCGCGAAGGGCCGGACTCCGGCCATCGGGCGCTCCAGCACCTGTCGTGAGATGAGCACCCCGTACTTCTATACGACTATGACACTCATTTTCAACAACGGCGCCGAGGAACGCCCCGCCTCAAGGGGGTGAAGAGGTGCAATTACCGCAGATCGGGTGTCCGATCCGGCGAATCCGTCAAGTTGTGGCGCGAGCTCCGAGCGCCCCACCGCGAGCACCGCCAAGCAGGCAGCGGGCACCTGTTCCTGCCCCCTGCCGCTGCGTCGCGTGGCCTGTCGTGACGCCCGGGTCACGGTGCCGACCGGCGGCGATCCTCCTTCAGGGGCAGGCTCCGCTGGGGAGGATCGGCCATATCGATCGGTAGCGCGGCGAAGGGCCGGAGAGGCGAATCGTTGCAGGTCAGAGCGCCTCTCTGGCCGATCTCCGCCGGTCGGTGCCGTGAGGGCGGGAGTTCAAGAAGATCTCCGCCTGCGCAGCGATCCTCTCAGCCCCCACCCTGGTGGGCACGATCTGCGGAATGAACCTCGAGACGATGTCCGAGCTCGGGCGGGTCCTGGGCTATCCCTTCGCCGTGGCACTGATGGCAGCGGTCTGCGTCGGCCTGTATCTGGTCTTCAAGCGGCGGGACTGGGGCGCCACGGGTGCGGCGTCACCGGCGTGAACGGCACGGTGGGCGGGCTGAAAGGGTTGAGGCGTAGGCGTAGAGGATCTCGGAGAATCCGTGCGCGCCGGAGTTGTCATCGTTTCGAACTTGCACGCCTGGAGGTTGATCCTGTTCATCGACCGGATGATCGACCTTGTCGAGAGAGCGGCCCGGCAGAAGTGCTGAACGAGATCGCCCTCAACACTTTCCTGGCGTGTCGGTGTTGAGTTGGGGCATGCTCAGCCGCCGAAACCTTTGGCGCATGCCCCTTGACCTGTGAGAACTCACCCGATGGCCTTCGCCTCCGCGGCGGAACGTCGGCGGTGCGTCGGAGACCTGCACATGGCGCTCCCTCTGCATGTAAGGCACAGCAGTGGCGTGCCCGATTTGCGTCATTCACTCGGCCGGCCTCTGAACTCCGCCCCGCGAGGCCTTCAACAGGCTCTACACGCCAGGACTGTGGCATGACGGTTCACATACCTGCGCCTGAAGAGCGCGGGCGGCCTTGGACTGGGGGGAGCCTGCGCTGCGTCGCTGTTGAGCGACGTGCTGTATGAGCAGGAACGCCTGGCTTGGCGACAGTCACGGTGGCGACTTTCGTGTGACAGGTCGGATGCGTTGGGTGCACTTCGTGTGCGACGACATGGTGGACACGAGGAACCGAACTGTGGCGGGCTACTCCTTGGGTTGGCCCCAGGGGGCGCCCCCCATCTCATCGCGAAGCGGACCCTACGTCCTCCAAGCTCGTCGGCATGCATGTCACCAGCCAAGACGGACTGCGCATCGCCTTCGAAACAGCAGGAGATGGACCGCCTCTCGTTCTGCTGCACGGATTCTTCGGTGACCGGTCCACTTGGTGGTCCGCCGGTCATGTCGAGGCCTTGGCTGACCGGAACCGGCTCGTTGTCATCGATGCCAGGGGGCATGGCGCAAGCGACGCACCCCACGATGTGGACAGTTACCGAATCGCCCGGCAGGTGGACGACGTCCTGGCTGTACTCGACGCACTCGCCATCGACCAGGCGGCCCTGTGGGGGTCAAGTATGGGCGGCATCGTCGCCTTGAACCTGCTCGCCGGCCATCCGGAACGAGTCGCCGGACTGGTCGTCGGTGGCGCCCACGCGGACCGGGCGGCGGTGGACCGGGCCGAGGTCGAGGCCGAGGTGCGACTCCTGCGTGAGCAGGGCACGGCACCGTTCATCCGCCAGATGGAGCGGCTCGGCACGCTGCCGGCATGGATGCGTACGACGATGCAGGAAGCCGACCCCCATGCCCTCGCCGCGCTGACCATGGCACTCGATACCCGCGACGGCGTCTTGGACACGCTGGCATCATCCACCAGCCTGCCGCCGTTGCTGCTGCTTGCTGGCGATCTCGACCCTCAACTTCCGGCTATCCGGCGCACTGCCGCGCAGATTCGTGGTGCCCGTCTGGCCGAGCTCACCGGCTGTGGGCACTTTCACACCTTTGCCAGGAGCAACCTCATTCTTCCTGTCGTCCGTCCGTTTCTGGAGAGTGTTCCCTTCCGCTGAGTCGCGCCAGAAGGTTGGTCCCAGAGCGGCATCAGGCTGTCTTGGGACAAGGACTCTGACCGGGGGATCCGAACATGATTGCTGGCCCGTCTGGAGAGATTCCGGCTGATTTGCTGGAGGTCAGGCGGAGGTACTGGTGCTGATCGTGGACTCGGACGGCATGCTGGTGGAACGCCGGCTGCGGGCTGGCGAACTGACGTGTCCGCCATGTGGGGCCGTACTCGCGCCGTGGGGTCATGGGCGGCCGCGGGAGGTCCGTGGTGATCTCGGATTGTGGCTGTTCGTACGTCCTCGCCGTTCGCGCTGCACCGGTTGTCAGATCACGCACGTCCTGGTGCCGGAGGTGGTCTGGCCTCGGCGGATGGATACGGCCGAGGTGATCGGCGCCGGGCTGGAGATAGCAGCCCTTGGGATGGGACACCGCCAGATCGCGGCTCTCCTGGGCCTGGCTGAGGGGACGGTCCGCGGCTGGATCCGCTGTTTCCGTCGCAGGTCCGAGGCCGTGCGCCGGTACTTCACCCCCTCTGGTCGCGCTCGCGGACGATCCGGTGATGCCCGACGCGGCAGGACGCCGGCCGTGGTGATAGATGAGTCGCACCTGCTCGACCACCAGGAGCTGGACGCGATCCGCATGCTCACCAACTACGACTTGGGACTCCACGACGCCGTTCGCGGTGTTGCTCATCGGCCAGCCCACCCTGCGCAAACGGATGAAACACGGCGTCCTGGCGGCCCTGGACCAGCGGATCTCGATCAGCTACCAGATGCCCACCATGAGCAAGGAGGAGACCGCCAGCTACATCAAGCACCACCTCACGATCGCCGGACGGCAGGACACGCTGTTCTCCGACGACGCCGTCGAACTCATCCACCTCACCAGCCGCGGCCTGCCCCGCTCGGTTACGGGCAGGCCGACAGCGCCGCCACCGCCGGACCGGGCATGCTTCTCAAGGCCTCCCGCTCCGGCCTCCAGCAGGGCGCCAATGACGTGGAGCAGGGCACTGCCGCCACCGCCGTCGTCTACGACGTCGCGCTGAGCGGCACGGGCGCCCCGTACCAGATGGGGCCCGCGGACGTGAAGGCCTGGGGGCAGCTCGACGCCCCCCACAGAGGACGAGCTGTCCCTCTTCTTCGAGGAGGGCAACCCGCTCGCGCGGGTGCAGGGCGGACGGGACCGCACCGAAATCTCGGTCGGCCACGGGGACCTCACCGTCCACCTGCCCACGGGCAGGGTCCTGTTCGCCTCGGGATAGGCGCCCCGTGAGGGCTGGCGGCCGGGCACCGTGACACCCCCGCCCCACCAGGCGGGTGGCGTGGCGGTCACCGGGCTCGATGCCCTTCCCGGGATGGCCGTCCGCGTGGACGGCCGGGAGCACGGGGTCACTTTCGACGGCCGTACCGGCTGGCTGCAGGTGACGGCCGGCGTCCCAACCCACGAGGCCCTCGCGTTCGCGGAGGGAACCGTGATCGGAGTGGACGCCGACGGCGGGCTCAGCGGCCTCTGGCTCAAGCCGGAGTTCACCGACTGACCCGTTGACGGCACATGAGCACGGGGAACGGCCCCGCCGGGCACGCCTGGCGGGGCCGTCCCGCAGTCCGCACCCCGAAGGGGGCGGCCCGGGTCAAGGGAGCCCCCTCCTCCCGGGGTGCCCCGCACAGCGCGGGGCACCCCCCCTTTGGCCTGCCACGCCGGACCGCAGTGGCCGGAGGCACCGCAGCACGCGGACGCCCCCCACGGGCCCCGGCTGCTGGCCCACCCGGCAACTTGGGATTGGGCTTGGCTGCGGGCCTCGACGGCGTAGCCCTCTGCGGCCGGGCCGTGCCGGACCCTCGACCCTCCGAGGGCTCCGGATGGGCGTACTGGCCTTCGCCGGATGCCTCGCGGGCGCCCGGCGCGGGGCGGGCAGGGGCGGGAGCTCGGCCGCCCTCGGGGGCGGAGAACGGCTCGGGCAGGCGGGACAAGGGCAGTACCTCCCCGGTCGTCGGCCGAGCAGGCCGGGGGCCGCTGGGTGCTCGTGATTCGCCACCACCGCGGCAAGGAGCAGGGGCGGGGACCAGCGGCGCATTGCCGTCACCGTGACGCAGCCGGGCCGCGTAGGGCAGTCTGTATCAGCGTGCCGCGGCAACCGAGTCGATGGTGCCGTGCCAGGTCCTGTGGTATCCCTCGCGGAGGGGGCCGCCGACGAGGTCGAGCACCTTCGAGGCTGCGCTGATCAGTGCTGCGGGGTCGCCTGAGCCGCACAAGTGGTGGTGCCGGTGGTGCCCTTCGAGGAGGGCGGCTCCGTGTTTGGGGTCGGCTTCGATCAGGCGCCGGGGCAGCCACTTCCCGCCGCCGATTCACGCGTGGTGGTGGTCGCAGAGCAGATCGGCGGCGGAGTTGACCACGTACCCGGCCACTGCCAGACGCTCGATGGGGTCACTCGCGTCGGCGAGGTCGTCCAGCGAGTCAGGCAGACCGTAGCGTTTCGTATCGACGGTCTCCGGTTCCGGTGCAGGCGGACCTTCGCGAAGGTCTGCATCGGCCAGGGCGCGAGCGCGCGCGGCCTCGCCATGGGAATCGACCAGAAGGAGACCGGATGCATACATGTGCTGGAGGACCGCCCGCTGTGAGGAAACATCTGCGGCGCAAAGGTCCCCTCCGCCTCGCCGACCAGGTACGCGTCTGAGGAGCCAGCTGAGTTGCGCGACGACGTCAATGCTTCTCAGCACCGAAGCCCGCGAGCCTTGCCCGCAGTTGGAGCACCGACTTCGTGTGGATTTGGTTCACCCGGCTCTCGGTCACACCCAGCACGTTCCCAATCTCGGCCAGCGTGAGCCCCTCGTAGTAGTAGAGAGTGATGACGGTCTTCTCCCGCTCGGGCAGCGTGCTGATCGCCCGAGCCAGGAACCGCCGCAGCTCCCGGTCCTCGGCCACCTCCACCGGGTCGTCAGCGGCGGTGTCCTCCAACGTGTCCGTGAGGCTCAGCCGGTCGCTGCCCTCACCGCTGACGTGCAGCAACTCCTCCAGTGCCACGACGTTCGCCAGCGACAACTGGCCGAAAACCGCTTTCAGTTCATCCAGCGCGATGCCCATCTCGGCCGCCACCTCGCTCTCGGATGGGGTGCGCCGCAGCCGCGCCTCCAGCGTTGCGTAGGCTCGCTCGACGGCCCTGGCCTTCTGCCGTACGGAGCGCGGGACCCAGTCCAGCGCGCGCAGTTCGTCGATCATCGCGCCTCGGATACGGGTGATCGCGTACGTCTCGAACTTGATCGACCGTTCGATGTCGTATTTCTCGATCGCGTCGATCAGCCCGAAAACCCCCGACGACACGAAGTCCGCCTGCTCCACATCGGCCGGCAGTCCCACGCTCACCCGGCCCGCGACGTACTTGACGAGCGGCGAGTAGTGCAGGAGCAGCTGTTCGCGCAGCCGCTCGTCGCCCGTCGCCTTGTATGACCGCCACAGTTCGTCAAGCGAGCCGGCAGCGGGAGGTCGAACACCGCCGCGTGCAGCCGGCGAAGCAGGCGACTGCCCGTCGAGTGCGATGGTGCTTAGCACCGTGCTCCGAGCCGTCTGCCGTTCGTAGGTCTGAGCGGACGAGCTGACCGCTTCCCGAGCAGCCCTGCGACTTGCAAGAGCCACAGGAGTTGCCGCCTCATGCCGGAGCCGGTTCTTCAACGCAGTCAGGGATGCTTCCGTTTCCGCTGGTGACACAGCCTGTGTCAGCGCCGCCTCGGTCGAGTGCAGCATGGCCCGGATCCGGGCATCCTCTGTCGGCGGGGAAGAATCAGCTCGCTCCTGCCGGCTCTTCGTCACTGCTGTTCTCCTCCCTCTCCGTCGAGTAGTCCCTGCTGTTTCAATTTCACCGCGAGCGGTTCGAGCTTCTTACATGCCTCGCTCCGATGCTTCCGCACGGTTGAGGGCTCGATCCGCAGCATGGCGGCGATCTCAGCAGTGGACAGGCCGGCCAAGTAGTAGAGCGCCATCACGTCGGACTGACGAGCGGGGAGACTTGCGATCCCTGCGCACACCTGGAGGAAGCCTTCCTTCACGTCCATAAGCTCGGCCAGGTCCGGCCCACGCGCCGACCACTCGGCGTTGTTGAGGGCAGTGGTGCCCGAGTGGCGACGGCACAGTTCGATCGCCTCGCGCACCACTGTCCTGGCGAGCCAAGGCCCCCAATTCCGCACCGGGGCAGCCTCTGGTGCGTTCATGCGGCGCCAGCACTGAATGAATGCTTCTTGTACGGCGTCGGATGCCAAAGCACGCTGGGCGCCACACACCATGGAGGCTCTAGCGAGCAGCCGCGGATACCACTCTCGGTACACCGCATCGAACTCCTCCTCGGAAAAATGTCCGGACATTCAATCCTGCTCGCTGTCGGGAAGCCGCACGGCCCACGAGGCACCGTCATGGTCGGTGACCTCAACAGAACCTCCGCTAGTGGAAAGCTGATCCAGCACGACCTTAAGAGTTTCACGTCGCACTGCCTCGCGAAGCCAATAGGCACAAGCACGTGCTGCGATCCCGGCTGCGGCGCTGACGCCGGTCGCCAGGCACGCCCACCCCCAGACTGTGAGCACTGTCGTGTTCTCCTCTTCCGTCTCGGTCGCGCCGGGAAGCCCCGGACATCCTGTAAGAGGGAAGCGGCTTCAAAAACGCGTAGGCGGAGTACGGGAAGGACGAGGAGTCACCCGATGGAGCGTCATTCCGCACGCTTGTCCGATATTCATGAGGTCCCCCGACAGTCGAACGCGCGCGATCACGGATCCTGAAGAGTCCCGTCCTCCCTGCTGGTCTCGTCCTCGGCTCGGGCGGCGAGGTACTCGGCCAGTCGCGTCGGGCCTAGGGCGGGTCGTTTGGATCACCGAGCCAGGCTGGATTCCACTTCGCTGCCGCGTCGGCGTCAGATGCTGCCGAAGGGTTCGGGGTAGATGAATTCGCCTTGTACGGACGGATCGTAGGCGGCCAGGGTGCGGATTTGGAACATGTGCTCCCAGGCTGGTTCCTCGCCGACGATGCCGAAGTCGGTGCTCGGTCGGAAGCCGAACCGCCCGTAGAAGTCAGGGTCACCGAGGACAACGACCATCGAGGCGTCGAGGGCGTCGGCCGCGGCGAGAGTGGCGTGGACCAGGGCCGTTCCGAAGCCGCGGCGGCGATGGTCGCAGTGAACACCGAGCAGGCTGAGGTTGGGGACTCGGACGGTACCGATTCGGCCCCAGGTGCACAGAGCATGGCCGATGATCGCGCCGTCTTCGCCCTCGGCCACCAGCGAGAGCGCTGGAATCCAGTTTTCACCCTTTTGCAATGAGTCCCGCAGAATCACCTCCACCGGTTCCTCCTCGTGCGGTTTGTAGGAGGAGGCGATGGTCACCGCACGGACAGCGGCCAGGTCGGCGGGGGTTTCTCGTCTGATCAGCACCTACGCAGTGTGCCCCTCCGGCCGACCTGGCGTGTGTGCGGGGGCTGTCAGAGAGATGGCCTCATCTCGCGGACCAGAGGAAGATGCCCGCGATGTGGAGTCCGGCGAGGTAAATGGTGGCGGTCTTCTCGTAGCGGGTGGCGATGCCGCGCCACTGCTTCAGGCGGTTGATGCACCGTTCGACGGTGTTGCGCTGCTTGTAGGTCTCGCGGTCGAAGGCCGGGGGCCTGCCTCCCCGGCTGCCTCGGCGCAGGCGGTGGCCCCGCTGGTCCGCTGGGATGGGAATCACTGCCCGGATGCCGCGCTTGCGCAGGTGGTCGCGGATGGCACGTGAGGAGTACGCCTTGTCGGCCAGGACTACGTCCGGCCGGGTGCGGGGCCGCCCACGTCGGCGAGGGACGCGCAGGCGGGCCATCACGTGCGTGAAGGCGGGCGCATCACCGCCCTGTCCGGCGGTGAGAACGAAGGCGAGGGGCCGGCAGTGCGCGTCAGCTGCGAGATGAATCTTCGTGGTCAGCCCGCCGCGGGACCGGCCGATGGCATGGTCGTCCGGCTCGCCTGGCGGAGCCCCTTTTTACGGGCTCCGGCCGCGTGCTGGTGAGCGCGGATGCCGTGCCGGTTGAGTTTCTGGGGCAAGCCGTGGATCGAGATCGGCTCGCCCGGAACCATGCCCGGGCAGAGCCGTCGGGGTCGGTCCAGGCCGTTGACTGCCCGCACGCGTTACGCGCAGGCGCCCCTCATCCGCGCGGCCGGGGGCCGTGCGACGGTCCTGCTACCGCCCGATTTAGGAGGCAGCGTCACCCCCGCGCGGGCAGCCGCTCACCGCTGGCCGGCCTCGCCCCGGTGGTGCCGGGGCAGGACCGGTTGCTGTTGGCGGAGGCGGAGCGGAGTGTCGGCGTCACTCGTGTCGGACGGCGACTGCGGCCGACTTGGCCTTCCCGTGGGGAGGTCGGAGTGTGATCGGTCCGTTGTCCCGTACATCTCACTGGCCGTGCGGACGCTGCTGGACCTCCCTATCCGGCGCTTGGGGGTTCGGGCCCCGGAAGCGGGCGAGTGCCTTCGCGAGGGTCTTCCATGGCGAGGAGTCCTCCTTGGCCGTCGTCGGCGATGCCGTCCGGGGGGCGCCGTCGCCGCCGGTCGCCTCGGCGAGGGCGTCGAGCGCCGACTCGGCGGCCTCCCGGTACAGGTCGCAGGATGCTGTCATGCCTTCGAGTGCCTTGGCGTACCTGGTGACCATGGCCCGTGCGTGGACCAGTTCCTCGGCGGGGGTGAGCAGATGCCAGCCTTGGCGTAGCCGTGTCAGGACCTGTTCGGCGTCGGTCGGCAGTGGCTGGGGCAGTGAGGCGAACTCCTCTATTTTGTCCAGGAGTTCGGTGGGTTCCGTGCCGTCCAGGAAGACATTGCGTATCGTGAAGTGCTCCGCGTCGTAATCGAGGGCCTGCGGTGTCGGAGGCAGGATGACGGCGCCGCCGCGCGGCATCCCCACACCCACCTCACGCTTCATCACGAAGTCGGCGATCAGCGCCTGCTCCGGCGTGGCCCGGTGTTCGACCACCCGGTGCCGCAGGCTCGGTGGCAGGAACGCCGTGATCGGTCGGCGTCCCAGGGCGTCCGGCGTCATCGCCTCGTGCACCACGACATGGATGAACCAGCTCTGCCGGGTGCAGGCCCGCAGCAGTCGGCGCAACTCGTCGTCGTCCTTCGGCAGGTGGTTCGGCGTCCGCAGGCGCACGTCCGTCGCCGTCTCGTGGTCCCATGCGACCTGGTCGCTGTCGGGCCAGAACACGGTGGCTGGTGAGGGCCAGCTCGTTTCCCACGCCCGCTCGGCCTCGGCGGCGAGGACCCAGGTGACACCCTCGCTCTTCATGCGGCGGGACTCGGGCTCGTACGTGGTCAGTTGCGCGCGCACCGTGACGCCGTCGGCCACGCGCCAGCGGGCCTCGAAGAGGCGGCGGGCGGACGGGCCGGGGTCGGCGGACTCGTCCCGGGGGTACAGCTCGGTGGAACGCGCCGCCTCGACGGGGTCGAGGTCCAGGAAGTCGTCGATCACCCGGGCCGCCTTGAGGGCGAGCAGGTTGCGCCGGACGTCCCGCTCGGGCTCGGGCCCGAGGTGACGCCCACACCCGAGCCAGGCGGTATCGGGGACGGTGGTCGATGAGGTGCTGTTCTTGGCCATGGAACCGTTCAGTGGGCGATCAGGGCCCGACCAGTATGGTCCGCGGCCCGAGCGGCGGAAGCGGTGCTTCCGTCCGCGTCGCCGTGGATCGAATGCCGGGTCGACGCGCAAGCTTATCGATTAGCAGGCAGCGCCGGAAGCAGTCGTGTCGGCGGTGACGCTCGCACGTCGCGGGTACAGAGCTGCATCAAGCTACCGGCTTCAGGGTCGCGACCCTCGGCCATCCCGGACGACGGCGGCCACCTGCTCCGGCGGCCGCGACCGAGGCGTTGACCGGAGTACGAGGCGACGCGCCGGCGACGGGCTCATCACCTGTCTGGCCGCCTTCCGGGAAGCGCCGGGCATGTCCCCGGCGCTCGCCAGCTGGACCCGAGGCTGTGGTCGTCCTATCGCCAAGGTGCCTGGGCGCGCTGTGCCTGTTGTTGTGCGGAGGCGGCGTCTGCGCATGCGTTTTCACCGACCACCGCACCTCCGTGCCCCAGATGGGCTCCCAGGTGGGGGCAGAACGGCCGGACTGCGCGTACCTTCCCGCTGGCAGTGCGGTGGAGCACCACATCGTCGTCCATCAGCCGGCGGGTCAGGACAGTGCCCGGGCTTGAGCTCGGCAACAGCAGCGAGAGCGAACCATCCGTCGGGATACGGAAGGCGCACGGCACGCCGAGTCGGCGCGTCTGCGCGATGCGGTAATGATGACCGGCCCCACCTGATCGCGGTTCACGAACACCACGACACCGATCGCCTCGCCATACCGATGCCACATCGGTAGCTCACGCCACCTCCGATCTCCACGCCGTGCGACCGCCGCACGGCCCGGGCCTGTGTGGCCCTGAGCCGAGGACCGCGCAACGTGCCGCTGGGGTGCTACCGGCGGAGGTTCCCCCGCGGCCAACGGCTGGGAGTCTTGAGCTAGCGCGCCGTCGACGGGCGGGGCGGGCAGTAGCCGTGCACCCCGAGCCCACCCTGGGACACGAGACCTTCGCCGATCCGCCGCTTCAGCAGGTCCCGCTGTTACCGTCAAGCCGTCAACGCGGGCGTGTCTGAAAGTTCGTGTAAGTCCGTGATGTGACAGCCTGGCGTGTTTCCCCGGAACGTAGCAACTCGGGAAGTCCCCCGGGCCTCTTCCCGGGGTCAGGTCGTCGGCAGTTCCTCCGCGGGCAGCCGGCCTGCGGCTACGGCGTCGACGAGGGCCTGGTGGTCGCGTTCGTTCTGGTCGGCATAGGCTTCCGCGAACGTGGCGAGTGCCCGGTCGAAGGAGTCGCCGCTGCCCAGGTACGCGGCGATCGCGATCCGGTCGCCGGACCGGGCGTGCGCGCGGGCCAGCGTGACCCCGCACAGTTCGCCGAACGCGCGCATGCGTCTCGGGTTCATCGTCTCGGGGAGGGCGATGCCCTTCCAGTCGCGCAGTTGGCGGACGTAGAAGTCGCGTTTCTTGCCGTCGATGCCGTTCACTCGCTCCCAGCCGAGGAAGATGTCGCTGGTGGCCTGCATCAGCCGCTGGCCGGCGACCACCCGTTCGCCCTGGTTGCGGTACGTGCTCGCGCCGACGTGTGCGGCGAGCACGGAGGTGTCGGCCTCCTTGGCCTGGAGGAAGAGCGGGTCCTGGTCGTCCCGGCCGAGGAGCAGGAAGATCCAGCAGCGGGTACCGACGCTGCCGACGCCGACCACCTTGCGGGCGACATCCGCCAGGCGGTAGTCCGACAGGAGCGTGCGCCGGTCGGACGCCAGGGTGTGGCCGTACCGTTCGATCAGGCCGCGGAACTGGCGCTCGAGGGCATGGCGCTCCACGTCGGGCATCAGGTCGGCCACCGGGACGAGCAGCGGGGGATCCGCCGCGATCACTGGCCGGCCGTCGACCGTTTCGGTGAGCTTGTCGAAGGCCTGCAGGCTGTCGCGGCTGCGGGCCTTCTCCATGGCGCGGGCCAGGTTCCTCCGGCCGCGCTTGCGGAGCCGCTCCGTGGCCAGGGACTCGAGGCGGTCCTCGTCGATCTTCGCGTACCAGACGTCGATGGTGCGCATGGCCGCGAAGCTGATCATCGCCTCGCGGTACGAACGGACCGTGCGCCGGACGATGCGGTCGCGCTCGGCGTCGTCGAAGCCGTTCGCCCGGGCAGCGATGACGAAACTCGCCGACAGCCGCTTGACGTCCCACTCCCAGGGGCCCGGCAACGTCTCGTCGAAGTCGTTGATGTCGAACATCAGACGTCGTTCCGGCGAGCCGAGGAGACGGAAGTTGAGCATGTGGGCGTCCCCGCACAGCTGGGCCGTGAATCCCGAGCGCGGGGTGGCGGCCAGGTCGGAGGCCATGATCGCGGCGGCACCCCGGTAGAAGCGGAACGGGGATTCCGTCATGCGGCCGTAGCGGATGGGAACGAGCTCGGGCACTCGTGTCGCGGACTGCGCCTCCAGGATCGTCAGCGGGTCCGGTCTGTCAGGAGGCGGCTCGTACGCGGCGTGGCTCGATCGCGGTGAGCGGCGCCGGGCCTCCTTGCCGAGGGCCGCGCGCTCCGCGGGTGTGGCGTGGGGTGCGGCACGCATCGCCGTGGTCGACTTCTGGGGCATCGAAGACCCTCCTGCCTGGCCCTGCGGCCATCGTGATGTCCGGCAGCGGCCAGGGGTCAGTAGGGGCCTCTTGGTCTCGTCCGATGCCGGACGGGCCGACCGACGATGCCGGGTGGCGTGCGCTCTCAGCCCTCGCCCTCGATCTCTGCATCGGCGACGGCAATGGCGATGCCGAGTGCCGCGGCGATGTTGCCTGCTGCCGTCATGACGCGGGCAGTGCCCACGATGGGCGCGATGGCGACCAGGACGTCTTGCAGTTGCTCGGCGGTCATGCCGGTCCTGAGGCCGGGCTCGATGTGGGCCGCATAGGAGATCGGCGGGGCATCCGAGGCGGCGAGGGCCGCGATGCGCGTGAGGATCAGCATGTCCGGGGCCAGGCCGCATCGTTCTACCGAGTCGACGGTCATGGCGGCGAGGGTGTCCAGGACAGGGGTGTCGGATGCAGTGGGCATGTTGCATGTCCTCCTGGGGGTGTTGTGGGACCTTCATGGGGGTTGGAACGGACGGGCTGATCAGCTTCGGTGGAGAGCAAAGGCTTTGCCGCTCCTGTCCTCGGGACTGTCGGCCGTCTGAGATCAGCTTTCCGACGGGCTTGGAGCGGTGGACAGTGCCCAGATCGCGAAGGCATTGATCGTGATCAGAACAATGACCCAGAACGGCGCGTACGGGATCCAGAGGAAGTTCCCGAGCATGCCCAGGCCGGCCAGCCCTACGCCGACTACCCGGGCCCGGGTGGCGCCCTTGAACAGGGCGAAACCGGCGAGAGTGATGAGAGCGCCCACGATCAGATGAATCCAGCCCCATCCAGTGAGATCGAACTCGAACACGTAGTTCCGGGTGACGGCGAACACGTCGTCCTTCGCGACCGCGGCGATGCCCGAGAAGAGCGTCATCAGGCCGCCGATGACCATCAGGACCCGGGCGAAGACGACCCAACCGCTGCCCATACCGGATTTCGCGGAACTCTGCCCTGCGGTACCTGAGCGCGGCCCGCTCACGTGGCTCGTCACTACCGGCTCCTCCTCTGTTGTACTGCTTTGCGCACACCTGCTTCCTGTTCGGCTGATCGAGACACTTCCACTCTCGACCCGTCGCGCGTGCCGCGCACCTCAGGGACTGCGCGACGTGTCTCGAGGGCCGTGAGCGGACCTGACCTCGTGACCCGGTTCGGCAAGGGCGATGGGGCGCGGGCGTAGCGCCGACCAGGCGCGCCCAGGTCGCATCGCATGCGGAAGCGCACCGGATTCGTCGGTGCCCCTTCGTGGCCAGCCCCGGCACGTCGCCCTCCGCGCCCTTGGAGCCGCACTCCGTCAGGTTCTGCCACGTCAGCGAAGGCGTCGAGGGCCGCTGTGCTGCTGCCCGAAGCCCTCAGTCGCGCCTTGTGCCTCGCGCAGGTCGGGGGTGGCGGTCTTCGTGCTGTCGTACCAGTTTCCGTAGCGGTTGACGAAGTACGCGGCCGACATGGCGTGGAGCAGGATGCTGAGTCCGATGGTGACGGCGATTACCTGGCCCAGGAGTTCGATCCCGGGTACGTGTTTCTCCACCAGGAGGAGTCCGAAGACCAAGGAGGCCGGGCCGCGGGGTCCGAACCAGCCGACGTAGGCCACGGTGGGCGGTCGCATGCCGGTGCCGATCAGTGCGAGGGCCACGGGAAGCATTCCGACGACCGTCAGGCTGAGCACCGCGTACGTGATGATCCGCCAGTTCAGGTGTTCCAGCGCAGGGCCGAGCAGGACCGCGCCCGAGACCAGGAATCAATGACGCTGCGGGTGTCGATATGGCTTCTGACCTGGGGATACGGTCGGCTGCAAGGCCTGCGTCGGGCGTCTGTCCGGACCTCTGTTGACCGCTGTTCGCCGCCCTGAAGGGCACGGATGGGGCACGCCCCTGCCTGGCGCCTCGGCGAGGCGGGGCAACCCGTGATTTTCGTCCGTCCGTGGGACGGGCGGGCGGAGGCCGGACTGCTGGGTTGCACGAGCAACGCGCTCACCGCAGGTGCCGGGCCGAGATGGCGAGGGCGGTGGCGGGCCGCCGCGTGTGTCAGCAGGTGCCTCGGGCGGTTTGGCGCGGTGCGTCAGAGGCCCTGATGGTCCGCCGTTGTTCTGTTCGCCGGCTTCCTGTTGGCCGTGGTGTTCGACTGCACGACCGGGCGCACGGCGGAATGCGGCAACGCATCGCGGCCGTTCGTGCGGTAGCGGCTCGCGCGCTTGCGGCCGGAAGAGCCCATGGCTCTGAGAGTGTTGACGTGGGCGGGCGCAAGACCATGACCGTGTACCGCGTGCCGCCTTCGTCGACCAGGGGAGAAGCATGACCACCAAGGACGTCGGGCCGGAACCTCAGAGTTTCGACCTTGAGAAGGCGACGCTCGAGAACTCGAACTATCGCGCGGTCGCCTGGTCTGGGAAGTACCTTCAGCTGACCCTCATGTCGATCCCGGTGGGTGAGGACATCGGCTTGGAGGCGCACCCGGAGACTGACCAGTTCCTACGGCTCGATGCGGGCCGGGGCCGCGTACAAATGGGCCGCACGAAGGATCGACTCGACTTCGACCGGGAGGTCGAGGATGGCTGGGCGATCTTCGTGCCCGCCGGCACGTGGCACAACGTCACCAACATCGGTGAGGAGACCCTGCAGCTCTACGCCGTGTACGCGCCGGTCCACCACGCGTCGGGCAAGATCCATGGGACAGCCGCCGACGCGGAGCGCGATGAGGACTCGGGCGATGACGAGCCGCCGAGCTGGTCGGTCCAGCCTGTCCAGCAGCCTTCGGACGAGCACGCCTGACCAGTGAGGGCACCGTCGTGGCCGTACTTGGCGCGAGTGCCGACGTGCGCGGGACGATCGGCCTTCCTCCTTCGGGGTGCTCGCCTACTGCACCATCGCCAACGCCTCCGCTTGGACGTTGACTCCGGCCGAGAGTCGGCCGGAGCGGATCATGCCGGTCGGGGCCCACTCGCCGGAGTGGGCCCCACCAGCTCAGGTCAGACGGCTGCGGCTATCGGCTCGTCCTCTGTGCGCAGGGCGGCAAGGTACCGCTCGGCGTCCAGCGCTGCCGCACAGCCGGTGCCGGCTGCGGTGATCGCCTGGCGGTAGGTGTGGTCGACGACGTCGCCGGCGGCGAAGACACCGGGGACGTTCGTCCGTGTGGACGGGGAGTCGACGTTGACGTAGCCCTCGTCGTCGAGGTCGAGCTGGCCGGTGAACAGCTCGGTGCGCGGGTCGTGCCCGATCGCGATGAACAGTCCGGTCACGTCGAGGTTGCGGGTCTTGCCGGTGAAGGTGTCGCGTAGGACGACACCGGAGAGCATGCCGTTCGTCTCCTTGATCTCGGCGATTTCGCTGTCGAAGGCGAAAGAGATCTTGTCGTCGGTGAAGGCCCGGTTCTGCATGACCTTGGATGCGCGCAGTGTGGAACGGCGGTGGACGACGGTGACGGACTTGGCGAAGCGGGTGAGGAAGGTGGCTTCCTCCATGGCGGTGTCGCCTCCTCCGACCACGACGATGTCACGGTCGCGGAAGAAGAACCCGTCGCAGGTCGCGCACCAGGACACCCCCCGGCCGGAGAGCTCGTCCTCTTTCGGCAGGCCGAGCTTGCGGTAGCCGGATCCGGTTGCGATGATCACCGTCTTCGCGCGGTGGACGGTGCCTTCGGAGTCGGTGACTTCCTTGATCGTGCCGGTGAGGTCGACGGAGACGATGTCGTCGTCGATCATCTCGGCGCCGAACT
Source organism: Streptomyces sp. NPDC037401 (assembly GCF_055602345.1). NCBI lineage: Bacteria > Bacillati > Actinomycetota > Actinomycetes > Kitasatosporales > Streptomycetaceae > Streptomyces > Streptomyces sp. NPDC037401. Next base: position 126,396 of record NZ_JBVJWO010000016.1, on the reverse strand, counting down.
TCTCTGCCTGGGCCCGCATGTTGGACATGAGGTCCGGGCCGTCGACGCCGTCCGGGAAGCCCGGGAAGTTCTCGACCTCCGTGGTCGTCGTCAGCGAGCCGCCGACGAAGATCGAGCTGCCGAACAGTAGCGGCTTCAGCTGCGCACGGGCGGTGTAGAGGGCTGCGGTGTATCCGGCGGGGCCGGAGCCGATGATGATGACCTCGCGTATGCCGTCACCAGCGGTGGTCTGCGGCATCGGTGTCAGCCCTGCTTCTTGGCGTCGATCTCGGCGATGAGGCCCTCGATGAGGCCCTTGATCTCGTCGCGGATGGGGCGGACGGCCTCGACGCCCTGGCCGGCCGGGTCCTCGAGCTGCCAGTCGAGGTAGGTCTTGCCGGGGAAGTACGGGCATGCGTCGCCGCAGCCCATGGTGATGATGTAGTCGGACGCCTGGGCGGCTTCCGGGGTGAGGACTTTCGGCTTCTGGTCGGAGATGTCGATGCCGAGCTCGGCCATGGCGGCGACGGCGGAGGGGTTGATCTGCTCGCCGGGCATGGAGCCGGCGGAGCGGACCTCGACGCGGTCGCCGGCGAGGTGGCGCAGGAAGCCGGCCGCCATCTGGGAGCGGCCCGCGTTGTGGATGCAGACGAACAGGACGGAGGCGGCAGGAGCGGAGGACATCTGTTCTTCCTTGGAGTGAGTCGACTGCGGTGGGGATCTGCGGGGGCTTCAGGGAGCGAGCTGGGTGAGGAGCTCGGTGATGTGTGCGTCGATGGCGTCGCGGATGTCGCGTACGACGGCGATCGGCGCTCCGTCGGGGTCGGCCACGGGCCAGTCGAGGTAGCGGCGGCCGGGCATGACAGGGCAGGCGTCGCCGCACCCCATCGTGATCACGATGTCGGCGGCCTCGACGACTTCCGAGGTCAAAGGCTTGGGGTAGGCGTCAGTGAGGTCCGCGCCCGCCTCGGTGAGGGCCTGTGCGATGTGCGGCTCGACCTCGTCGGCGGGGTGGGTACCCGCGGAGGAGACGGTGACGCGCTCGCCCGCCCGGTGTGCGAGGAGAGCTGCTGCCATCTGGGAGCGGCCGGCGTTCTGGCTGCACACGAACAGAACCCGCGTCGCGCCGCTCGTCAGCCCTTGTGTGTGGGCGAGGGCGCCCAGGCGGTCGGCGGTCAGCCGTTCCGCCAGCACGACGAGGTGCGTGCGGATCCGTGCCTGCTCGGCGAGCCGGGTGTAGGAGTCGGCGAGCAGGCCCAGCACGGTTTCCGGCGCGAAGTGGCCGGCGTAGCGGGAGGCGAGACGGGCAGCCCCTGCGGCCAGGCGTTCGTCCGGCAGGAGGGGTGAGGAGGGCGTGGGCATGGCGATCCCGTTCAAAGGAGCCAATAAGGTCAGCTCGGGCTGGTGTCAGCCCCAGCTGATGTGACAGTATCAGCACATGATGACGTCAGTCGACACTGATCTGATCCGGGTGCTGGCCGACCCGCTCAGGCTCCAGATCGTGACCCTGCTCGCTCGCGAGACGCTGTGCACCACCCACCTCGTGGAGGAGACGGGTGCCAAGCAGACGAACCTGTCCAACCACCTGAAGGTGCTGCGAGAGGCGGGGGTCGTGGAGACGGAGCCATGCGGGAGGTACATCTACTACCGCCTGCGCCCGGATGTCATCGAAGCCCTCGCCGGTCAGTTCGCCGACCTCGCCCAGACCGCGCGTGCCACCGCCGAAGCGAACCTCAAGCGGTCCTGCCCGTAGCTTTTCGCGCTTTGCCTCACCTGCCCGAGGAGACCCTGCCTTGACCGCCACCGAGCCCGTCGCCGCCCCCGCAGCGGAGAGCGACATAGCCGCCGACGCGCCCCGGCCCGCACCCGGCGCGACCCCGCCCCGCACCCCGCTGATCGCCCGCGCCGCCGCCGAGCTGGTCGGCACCGCGGCCCTGGTCGCGATCGTCGTCGGCTCCGGCATCCAGGCCACCGACCTCACTCAGGACGTGGCCCTGCAGCTGCTGGCCAACTCCACTGCCACGGTCTTCGGCCTCGGCGTGCTGATCGCCCTTCTCGGTCCGGTCTCCGGCGCGCACTTCAACCCGGCCGTCACCCTGGCCGAGTGGTGGACCGCCCGCCGCGGCGGCGCCGGAGTCACAGCCCGCGAGCTCGCCGTCTACGTCCCCTCCCAGATCGTCGGCGCCATCGGGGGCGCGATCCTGGCGGACGCGATGTTCGGCGAGCCGCTGGTGAAGTGGTCGCAGCACGACCGCTCGGCCGGCAACCTCCTGCTCGGCGAGGTCGTGGCGACCGCCGGCCTGATCCTGCTGATCTTCGGACTGGCCCGCACCGACCGCCTGCGCTTCGCCCCCGTCGCGGTCGCGTCGTACATCGGTGCGGCGTACTGGTTCACCTCGTCCACGTCCTTCGCCAACCCGGCCGTCACCATCGGCCGCGCCTTCACCGACACCTTCGCGGGCATCGCCCCGGCCTCCGTGGCCGGGTTCATCGGCATGCAGCTGGTCGGCGCGATCGTGGGCCTGGCGCTCGTGGCGGTCATCTTCATGCGCGGCAAGAGCGACACGGAGCGGCCCGCGGCATGACGCGCAGTGAGGATGTGGTGGTGATCGGCGGCGGCCAAGCAGGGCTCGCCGCCGGGTACCACCTGCGCCGTCTGGGCGTCGAGCACGTCATCCTCGACGCGCAGGCGGCACCCGGCGGGGCCTGGCAGCACACCTGGGACTCCCTCCGTCTGTTCTCCCCGGCGCAGTACTCCTCGCTGCCCGGGCGGCTGATGCCCGCCCAGCCCGGCGAGACGTACCCGGACGCGCAGCATGTCGTGGAGTACCTCGCCGACTACGAGAAGCGGTACGAGCTGCCGGTCGAGCGCGGGGTGTGGGTCGACGCCGTGCACCGCGACGGCACTCATCTGCGGGTGGAGAGCGAAGCGGGCGACTGGCGGGCCCGCACGGTCATCAGCGCGACAGGCACCTGGACCCGCCCGTTCATTCCCGCCGTCCCCGGTCGTCGTGAGTTCTCCGGACGCCAGCTCCACACGGTGCAGTACAAGAGCCCGGTCGAGTTCGCCGGCCGGCGGGTGATCGTGGTCGGCGGCGGCAACTCCGGCGCCCAGGTCGCCGCCGACCTCGCCTCCGTGGCCGAAGTGACGTGGGCCACCCAGCGTCCGCCCCGCTACCTGGCCGACCACATCGACGGCCGCGCCCTCTTCGACGCGGCCACCGCCCGCCGCCAAGCGCTGGACGCCGGAAGCACCGACACCGGCGGCGTCGCCTCCCTCGGCGACATCGTGGCCGTGTCGCCCGTACGTGCCGCCCGCGACGCCGGACTCTTGCACGCGAAGCCGATGTTCACCCGGCTCACCCGCACGGGTGCCGAGTGGGCCGACGGCACCCTCGCGGAAGCGGACGCGGTCATCTGGTGCACCGGCTTCCGCCCCGCCCTCGCTCACTTCGCCTCACTGCGCCTGCGCGGCACCCGCGGCCACATCGCGACCGTCGGCACCCGGGCCGTCGACGACCCGCGGCTGCACCTGCTCGGCTACGGCGACTGGACGGGCCCCGCCTCGGCCACCCTCATCGGCGTCGGCCGTCCCGCGCGCGACGCCGCCCGCGAGATCGCATCCCTGCTGTCCTGACGCCCAGCGTGACCCCTGACGCGCCTACGCTGGAAGGCAAGGCTGTCCGGGGGCCTGCCGAAAGGCCGTCCGATGCACATGCGCCACCACTTCCACATCGACCACGCGGGGCACTCGGTGAGCGTCACTGTCGAGACCGGCCGCAACCCCGTTGTGGGGGTCCTCGTGGACGGCAAGGAGGTCGTCCACGAGACGGCTGACCACGACCGGCCCATGGTCCTCCCCATTGAGCTGCCCACCGACCCGCCGACTCCGGCCGAGGTCAGGACGGCATCGGGGCCCGGCGTGCCGCGCTGCATCCTGCACCTGCCCGACGGCGAGCAGCACGTCATGTCCCCGCGTTCGTACTGACCGGCAGTCGGGAAGTGTCAGGTGACGGCGGGGCTGCGGCGCTCCAGCAGCACCACGTCGCGCCGGACGCCGTGGTGGCGGCCGATGCGTTCGCGGGTGCCGATGATCCGGAAGCCGGCCGCTGGTGGAGGGCGAGGCTGGCGTGGTTTTCGGGGAAGATGCCGGACTGGATCGTCCAGATCCCCGCGGCCTCCGTCGAGCCGATGAGGGCCGTCAGCAGGGCGGAGGCGACACCCTGGCCACGGGCGGCAGGGTGGACGTAGACGGAGTGCTCGACCACGCCCGCGTACGCGCACCGGTTCCCGTGCTCGCCGCGACCCAGCCCAGGACCTTGCCGTCGGCGGCGATGGCGACGAAGCGGTGCTCCGGCAGCTTGCCCGCCTCGAACACCTGCCAGGTGGGGGCGGTGGTCTCGAAGGTGGCGTTGCCCTCGTCGATCCCTGCCCGGTAGATCGCCAGGACCTCATCCGCGTGCGCTGCGTCCAGTGGCGCGATGGTGATGCTCATGCGGAGGCCGCGCGGGTCAGGAGCTGCCCCATGGCGGCGAGCACCGCGGGCTCCACCCGGTAGTACACCCAGGTGCCGCGCCGCTCGGAGGAGAGCAGGCCCGCGTCCTTGAGCTTCTTCAGGTGATGGGAGACCGTCGGCTGGGAGACGCCGACATCCGAGATGTCGCACACGCAGGCCTCGCCGCCCTCGTGGGAGGCGACGGCGGAGAACAGCCGCAGGCGTACCGGGTCGCCCAGGGCCTTGAACATGACGGCCGTCCGCTCGGCCTCCTCGGCAGTCAGCGGGCGCTCCGTCAGGGGCGGGCAGCACGCCGCCACGGCCTCCGGCTCCAGCAGCGGCAACACCTTCGTAGTCATGCCCCCATCATCCGAGAAACTTCGACGGATGTCTATGTTGACGAACATCGATCCAGCTGCCACTCTGAGGGTGTCAAGACATCGACAGGCGTCGAATCAACTGGGAGTCCGCCGTGAACGCATCCACCGAAGCCCTGCCCGTCGTCGTGATCGGCGCCGGCCCGATCGGACTCGCCGCGGCTGCCCGCCTCATCGAGCGGGACATCGAGCCCCTGGTCCTGGAGGCCGGACCGGCCGCCGCGTCCGCCGTGCGCGACTGGTGGCACGTACGCCTCTTCTCCACCTGGTCCGAGGTCGTCGACCCGGCAGCCGAGAAGCTCCTCGCGCCGACCGGCTGGGTGAAGCCGGACGGTGCCACCTACCCGTCCGGCGGAGACTGGGCCGATCTCTACCTCCAGCCCCTGGCCGACACCCTCGGCGACAAGGTCCGCTACGACGCGACCGTCACCGGTGTCTCGCGCACCGGCCGCGACCGCATCGTGGACGCCGACCGCGAGACCCAGCCGTTCGTCGTTCACCTCACCAGCTCCGACGGCCGCGAAGAGCGGATCTTCGCCCGCGCCGTGATCGACGCCTCCGGAACCTGGTCCACCCCGAGCCCTGCCGGCGGCAGCGGCCTGCACGCCCTCGGGGAGAAGAGCGCGGTCGACCACATGACCTACCGCGTCCCCGACCTCAAGGACGCCGTCGTCCGCACCCGCTATGCCGGCAAGCGCACCGCCGTCATCGGCTCCGGCGCCTCCGCCTTCACCGCTCTGGCCTACCTCGCCGATCTTGCCAAGGCGGAGGACGGCGCCGGGACGCACGCGACCTGGATCCTCCGGCGCGGGATCAGCGGATCCACCTTCGGTGGCGGTACCGCCGACCAGCTGCCCGCCCGTGGCGCCCTCGGCCTCGCCGCCAAGGCTGCTGTCGACGGCGGCTATGCCGACGCGGTCACCGGCTTCCGCACCGACGCCATCGAGAAGACCGAAGACGGCCGCCTGGTCCTGGTGGGCGAGGACGGCCGCCGCCTGGATCCGGTCGACGAGGTCATCGTCCTCACCGGCTTCCGCCCCGACCTCACCTTCCTGGACGAGCTGCGCCTCGGCCTCGACGAGCGCCTCCAGGCGCCGGTCGAGCTCGCGCCGCTGATCGACCCCAACCAGCACTCCTGCGGAACGGTCTACCCGCACGGCGCGAACGAGCTCTCCCACCCGGAGAAGGACGTCTACCTCGCCGGCATGAAGTCCTACGGCCGCGCCCCGACCTTCCTCGCCATGACCGGCTACGAGCAGGTCCGCTCCATCGCCGCCGCCCTCGCCGGTGACCTCGAGGCCGCCGAGCGCGTGGAGCTGACCCTTCCCGAGACCGGCGTGTGCGGCGGCGCGGGCCTCTTCGACCAGCCCGAGGCCGCGGAAGAGACCGGCGGCTGCTGCGCCGCCCCGGCCACCCTCACCATCGGCGCCCCCGCCACCGTCTCCGGCGGCTGCTGACCACCGTGCCCAACACCCAGGCCGGCGGGGGGGGGGGGGGGGGGGGGGGGGGGGGGGGGGGGGGGGGGGGGGGGGGGGGGGGGGGGGGGGGGGGGGGAGGGGTGGGTGGGGGGGGGGGTGTAGGGGGGGATAGTTGGTTGCGATCGTTTGT